>JBAYOE010000007.1:0-20629 GCA_041678405.1 Sphaerochaetaceae bacterium
CCTAATAAAAGAACTCTCATAGATACTCCTTTATAACAAAATAATACAAGAGAAAATTACCATGTATAAGCTGACAAGGTCAACAATGGGCTATCAGAGCTCTTTTAAGTATCTCTTCATACTCTGTGTAACTGATTGCGGTGACAAGAGCTTGTTTGATCTGGGAGCTGTGGGCAATCCCTTTAAGATAAAGAGAGGCGTGTTTGCGCATTATGCGGCATGCCTGTTCTTCTCCCTCATCAACAATAAGGAGTCTCAGGTGCTCTAAAACAGTCTCAACTCTTGTTTCAAAACCGATTGTAACGGGTTCTTTACTTAGAAAAAGATTTTTAGTCTCGCTGAATATAAAAGGGTTGCCTAAAGCCCCGCGGGCAAACATTACTCCGTCGACATTAGTTTTTTTAACCATCTCTAAGGCATCTTCAGCACTGAAGAGGTCTCCCGAACCAAAGACAGCTACCTTTTTTTCTTTTGAAGCTACAAACTCCTTTAACTCTTTTAAATCTTCCCAACTCGCTTTCCCTGTGTAAAGCATTGAGCGGGTTCTTGCATGCATGCTAATCATATCGACACCGCCGCTTAAAGCAGCATCGACAACCTCTTTGTAATTGATAGACGAAGAATCCCAACCCAAGCGTACTTTTATGGAAATGGGAACATTTGTTCCTTCTTTCAGTAATTTAATAATCTCAAATATTTTATCGGGATGGTTCATTAAGGCTGAACCGGAACCGTTTTTGACCACTTTAGGGACAGGGCAGCCACAGTTTAGATCTATAACAGTCGGATTGAATTCAAGCAGTTTTGCCAAAGACCTTTTGACAATAGAGGCTTCGGGACCAAATATTTGGATAGCCAGTTTCTTTTCATTGTCGGCTCTTTTCATCAATTTCTCAGTGGCGAAACTGTTACGTGCCAAGGCTTCCCCACTGACCATCTCGGTATAAGAGAAAGAGGCCCCCCACTTAAGGCACACCGAACGAAAAGCTCTGTCGGTATACCCAGCCAGAGGTGCCAAAAAAAGATTACCGTCAATTGTTACCGACCCTATATCAACAGGGTGAAAAAGTGCCTTTTTTTCTTTGTTTTCCATTTTAGTTTAGATGGAAGGCTCTAAAACTGTTTTCCCACAAAGCTTCGGTTGTCTCTTCCAAAGAGATATTTTTCAGTTCTGCCACCGCTTTAGCTGTCTCAACAAGGTAAGCGGGTTTGTTCCTCTTTCCTTTGTAGGCTGCCGGAACCATAAAGGGGCTCTCCGATTCGATTAATATTCTATCCAAAGGGAGTTTTGCGATGGTTTCGTGCAGATGACGTACATTTTTATAGGTAATGTTACCGGCAAAAGAGTAGAACATGGGTAAATCTAAGGAGTCTTTGGCAAATTGCCAATCTTCGGAGTAGCAGTGAAAAATTCCCCCCCTCTCACCAAGACGGCTTCTCAGGATGTCGAGAATATCCCTTCCCGCTTCTCTGTTGTGAATTACAACCGGATAATCAAGAGTTCTTGCGATATCGAGTTGTCGAATAAAAAGTTCCACCTGAGAATTTTTATCCCCGTAGTTTCGGTAATAGTCGAGTCCTATCTCACCGATGGCAACAACCCGCTCTAATTTTGAGAAGTTTTGAACCTTTTGTTCCCAATTTAAACCGGGGTTTTTAACTTCGGAAGGCGATACACCTACGGCATGGTATACTCCGCCGGCAGTCTTGAGGTTGTTATAAACTTCCTCAAAATCGTGCAGGCTGTTACATATACTCAGTATATGGGCTACCGATTTTCTTTTTGCGAGTTGTACGATGAGCAACTGCTCCATCTGGTCTTCATGTATCAACCCTATGTGGGCATGAGTGTCAAATAATTTCATTGTTTTTCCTGATGCTGATGAGAAATAAGTCTCAACGACTTCGAGTTGAAGATACCATGAGTTCTAATACACGTCAAGGATGATTTCATTTGACAAATTCAACCTAACGTGTTAGGTTTGGGATTGTAAATCACGATATAACGCTTTAAGGCTTAAACAAATAAGGGTTCTAATGAAAAAAAATAAAAGTCCTTCTGCTAAGCACAACAGTGAGGCAGAACAACCTAAAATAGTTTCCCGTCCGCAGCACGGTTATATTTATATAGTGAAAAATCCAGCTTCCAATGAGTTGTCGGTGTGTGCCTATGAGCAACCCCTCAAAAGGGGAACCCACGTAATTGCACCTACTAGGTACGGGTTGGATTATGCTGTTGTTGTTGGTTCTGCCTTAGCAATGGGCGGCTATGAACCGGGTTCTCTGGAGTGCCAGGGAGCATGCCTTCACGATACCATTGAAGATGAAGAAGAATCTGATTTAGAAGCGGAGAGTGAGAATATTTGCGGGATCTGCTACAGACCGTTAAAAAAGGAGGCTCCGGTTCAAATCAGCGGTGATATTGATTGGATAGACCGACCTGCCAACCAAGAAGATTACGAGCGATATAAGAAATTGGTTTTGATGGAAGAAGAAGCTCTCACAATGTGCAGAGAGAAGGTTGAACAACACAAGCTTGATATGAAACTTGTATCGGCTCATTACATATTCGGAGACCCCAAAATCCTTTTCTTTTTTACTGCTGATAACAGAGTTGATTTCAGGGAATTGGTCAAGGATTTAGTTACTATTTTTAAAATTAGGATAGAGTTGAGACAAATTGGGGTTCGTGATGAATCCAGGCTATTAGGCGGTTTGGGAGTTTGCGGCAGAGATTTCTGTTGCCATATCGTTACCGATAAACTTAACCCAGTCTCCATTAAGATGGCAAAAGAGCAGAATCTCTCTTTGAACTCAACGAAAATATCGGGGCCTTGCGGCAGGCTGTTGTGTTGTCTCTCGTACGAGTACGATTTTTATGCCGAGGAGAAGAAAAAACTTCCTCCCGAAGGAAGCCGAATAAAGGTACAACATGAGTTGATGAAAATAACAGAGGTTAATATTTTATCGCGCAAGATATCTCTTAGCGGCAGTGATGGGCGCTTTATGACCCTTCCTTTTACGGCACTTTGTTTAAATGATGATACCTCCCGCTGGGAAATTGACAAAAAGTATGTTGATGAGTTTCTTTCGCCTTGATGTAAATTACTGTATTGACCGATTTTAATGAGTATGATATTTTGGGTATCCGTTGGTTCAGAGATACAAATAATTCCCTTGAACTTATATAATTGAGAAACCTTTGGAGGTGATACGTGTTCGATTCCAGCTCGGCTGCCAAAAGAGAGAGGCAGAACGAAAAAAGAAGGCTGCGTAATAAGGCTGTAAAAAGTGAGATTCGCACAGCAGTTAAAAAATTTCAGCTAGCCACCGCAGCAAATGATCAAGAACTTGCTAAAGAGAAGTTTGACCTTGCTATCAAATTAATTGATAAATCCCAAACAAAAGGTGTTTACCATTCAAATACAGTAGCAAGAAAGAAGTCTAGGCTTCACGCTAGGTACAATGCCTTTGTACAGGCTCAGTAGGCGTGTTGAAACTACAAATTTTTAGAAGGAGTAGTCCATGGCAAATACAACCACTAAACTGACAAAAGCCGAGATTATAGACAGCATTCAGGCAAAGTTCGACCACCTCAACAGAAGTGATGTTCACAATGTCATTGATGAGTTTTTTGAAGAGGTTAAGCAGGCGCTGCAAGATGATCGGGTTATCGAGTTAAGGGGGTTTGGGACTTTTGAAGTAAGAACCCGAAAAGGGAGAGAAAAAGCCCGCAATCCTAAAACAGGGGAACTGGTTACTGTAGATACTCATGGTGTGGCAATTTTTAGACCAGGGAAAGAGTTGAAAGATTCAGTTTGGAAACTTCGCCACAAAGAGCTGAAAAAATAGTAAGAAGAGCGTGAATTCTAAAAAAAGAAGAAGCATCTATACCTATCTGATTGAGGTTGCGGTGCTTATTTTTACAGCACTTATCTTTTCTTTTGCATTTCCGGGATTTCTATCGACAAAAGGGTTTGGGGTAATCGCATTTTTTGCCCTTATACCCCTTTTTGCAATTATCAGAAACAGCAGCTGGATAGCAATGCCCATTTATGGGTTTTTATTTGGTTTTACTTTTTATACTATTTTTAACTATTGGTTATCCACCTTTCATCCTTTGGCCATCCTGCTTGTCCCTATAATCAAAGGGGGCGAAATGATTATTTTGTTCCCCCTTTTAAAAGCAGCCGATTCTTGGTTTAAAAAGCACGGCTATCTTTTACAGGCTTTGATTTGGGTTGCATACAGCTATCTGAGTCAAAGTTGGTTTGCCGGTTATCCTTACGGAACAATTTCGTCGGCAACTTACCAATTTTTACCCTTTATTCAGATTGCTGAGTTTAGCGGAATTTGGCTGATTACGTTTGTGATGATTCTCCCCCAAGCCTTTTTAGGCAGATATGTTTGGGGTTTCTTTAACGGAGAAAACAAGAGTTTAACGAAATACATTAAAGAGTATCTGCCCACTGTAGCCTCTTATCTAGTTATTATGGTTTTTATCTTTATTTTTGGATTTGTCAGGCTCGCACAATGGAAAGACCGGGAACCTGATTTACAGTGGAGAGTTGCAACCCTTCAGCATAGTGCAGACTCATGGAAAGGCGGCTACACTACATATAAGAGAAACTTTAATACGTTAAGGACTTTAAGTTTACAGGCTCTCAGGGCAAATCCCGATATGATTATTTGGTCGGAGACTGCTTTCGTCCCCTCTGTTTATTGGCATACAACTTATAAAACCGACGAAGAGACTGCTGAGTTGGTTCAAGAGTTTGTTGATTTTGGTAAATCTTTGGCAGTTCCTCTTTTAACCGGAAATCCCGAAGGAGTCATTAAGGATTCAACAAAGGCCCCTTTAAACGAGGACGGCTCTTGGAATAGGATGGATTACAATACGGTAATCATGTTTGAAAACGGTCAAATAAAACAGACTTACCGAAAACAACATCTGGTTCCGTTTACCGAACACTTCCCATATGAGAAACAACTTCCCTGGCTGTATAATCTTTTACTGGCCAACGACTACAATTGGTGGGAGAAGGGGTATGTTCCGGTTGTCTTTGAAACAGATGAGGGGGTTCGTTTTTCGACACCTATTTGTTTTGAAGATATCTTTGGCTATTTAAGTGCGGGTTTTGTAAATAACGGTGCCGATGTAATAGTTAATATGACTAACGATAGTTGGTCCGGTGCAGTATCGGCACAGATGCAACATTTGGCATTGGCTGTTTTCCGTTCGGTTGAGAATAGAAAATCAACAATCAGAGGAACCAACAGCGGCATGACGGCTCTTATTTTACCCAGCGGGAAATTAGAGGGAATCATGGAACCTTTCACTAAAGAGTGGAAGATATATGATGTCCCGGTATATACCTCTAATAAAAAAACAATTTATACCAAGCATACCGACTTTTTAGCAAAAGGAGCTGTTTATATCTCTGTCTTGGCTTTGGCTATGGGTCTTTTACTTCAGATAATTAAACCGAGAAGGAAATCATAAATAATGGAAGAAAAGTATTATTCGGTCTCTGTTTTTATAATAGGAACTGAGATAACCAGGGGAATAATTGCTGACAGGCATGGGCAGTTGATAGCCAAAGAACTGACAACATTAGGCTACAACATTTATAGAATGACTTTGGTTCCCGACGACGGGTCGGTAGAACCGCTTTTAAGAGAGTGTGTAAAACAGTCCGATATCATAATTCTCACCGGAGGTTTAGGACCGACCAGTGACGATATGACCCGCCAGATTGTTGCCGACCTAGCCAAAGTGCCCCTTGTAAAAGATCAAGAGGCTTTCAGGGCTTTACACGAAAGAATCGGTGATCGCATAAACGGAGCCAATCTCCGTCAGGTTATGATTCCTCAGGGCTTTAGGATTATACCAAACCCAAAAGGAACTGCCCCCGGCTTTAAAGGTGAAATTGAGGTAGAGCAAAACGGCGGTGAGAGAAAATTGGTTAAGCTTTTCTCTATGCCGGGACCGCCTGTTGAGATGCATGAGATGTTCTACAATAGAATACTGCCCGAATTGGCAGCTCTTTCAGGTCACGACGGGATTGAAAGAGATGAGTATTCTTGTTTTATGACTCCGGAATCACGGTTGGAGGATTTGTGCAAAGAGTGTGCCAAAGAGGGTGTTATTTGGGGAACCAGAGTTCAGGAACACCGTATCAGTCTCTATTTTAACGGAAGCAACTCTTCCGAAAGAGACTCCATGGCAGCTTGCGTATCAGAAAAGTTGGGGACTTCAATTTTATTAAAAGGGGATGTCCAAGCTTTGGATCTCTTTGTCGATCTTTTAAAAGAACGCTCTATGACTGTGGCATGCAGTGAATCGTGTACCGGTGGCTTAATAAGCAAACTTCTGACTGACAGACCGGGGAGCTCCGAATGGTTTTGGGGTTCTGTCGTCTCATACTCAAACGAAGCCAAAGAGAGACTGCTGGGTGTTTCAAAAGAGACTATTAATAAATACGGAGCTGTCTCAACCGAGTGTGCCAAAGAGATGGCTTTGGGAATTTTAGATATATCTGGGTGTGATATTGCACTGTCGGTTACCGGCATTGCCGGTCCCAGCGGAGCAACCGAAGATAAACCGGTAGGAACTATCTGCTTTGGATTTGCTTCAAAAGGGCAAAAAGCCGAATCTGTTATGATCAAACTTTCGGCTCATGGGAGAGACGGATCAAGAAGAAGAGCTACCGTAGCAGCCCTTTTGTTGGCTCGCCAATATGTTTTAGGCTCTCCTTTGCTTGACATTGTAAGAAGCTGGCAATATATTTAAGACACTGGGCGGGAATCCTTTTCCTGTCTAACTTTTAAAAAGGATTACCTGCTTTATCATTACCAAACACTTGATAAATTTTGTTCACAGTTTTGTGAATTAGGTTCTTTGGAGATTATCAATGACATCAGAATATGAGAAAAGCCTCGATCTGTTCGAGACTGCAGTTGAAGGAGACACTGAAACTAGCTCCTCTGCTAAGACTGCCAAAAAAGTTGTTAGGCGCAAAGCCCAAGAAAATGGAAGTCAGGTGGTTGTTAAGGTTACGACTGCCGAACAACCTAAAAAAAGGGGAAGGCCTCCGAAAAAAGAGGAGAAAGTTGGTGAAGTTGAGAAAACCCCTTCTGCCGAAGCTACAACGGTTAAAAAAGAGGTTGTCCAAGAGACCCCTCCCGCTCCGACTATCCAACGCCCCGCAAACAAAACTTCCTACCATAATTTAAAACAACAATCAAAACAGAGAAACAACAACCAAAAGTCTAACTTCAATCGCCAAAATGTAAATAAAAACACGGCTCTGGATGCTGCTTTGGAGGCAGCCTTAGAAGATGCTAATGCCCCCAGAATAACCGTAAACGATCTCTCTGCCCTTACTCTTTTTGCCCTCAGGCAAAAAGCGGAAGAGTATGAAATTCCCAAAGAGACAATCTTGGATCTTAAGAGACAGGAGTTGGTCGTTGAAATATTGAAAGCCCACACTGCCAAAGGGGGGCTTATAAGGGCCTATGGGGCATTGGAGATTCTGCCCGATGGATATGGGTTTTTACGCTCTCCTCAAAACAATTACCTAAGCGGACCGGAAGATATTTATATCTCTATCTCTCAGGTTAAGATGTTGAGCCTCAAAACCGGCGATACAGTTGAGGGACTAATCAGGCCTCCCCGAGACGCAGAACGGTATTTTGCCATGATCAAAGTTGAAATGATCAACAATGACCCACCTGAGGTTGCCCGTTCAAGAGCCTCTTTTGACTCTCTGATTCCCCTTTATCCCGATTCGCGTTTAAATTTGGAGACAAGCGGGGGAGATGTTTCAACAAGAATTATCAACCTGTTTTGTCCGATCGGAAAAGGACAACGGGGATTGATAGTCGCACCCCCACGAGCAGGTAAGACTATTTTAATGCAAAAGATTGCCAATGCAATCAGCGAAAACCATCCGGAAGTCTATCTGATGGTTCTCTTAATTGATGAAAGGCCCGAAGAGGTAACCGATATGCGCAGAACCGTCAAAGGGGAGGTTATTGCTTCAACATTTGACGAACAGGCAACCAGACACGTTTCAGTGGCTGAAATGGTTATCGAAAAAGCAAAGCGGTTGGTCGAACATAAAAGAGATGTTGTGATTTTATTGGATAACATCACCCGTTTAGCCAGAGCCTACAACCAAACTGTTCCTGCCTCGGGGAAAATACTTTCCGGGGGAGTCGACTCCAATGCTCTGCACAAACCTAAACGCTTTTTAGGTGCCGCCAGAAACATTGAGCACGGAGGTTCTTTGACTATTATCGCTTCGGCTCTGATTGAAACCGGAAGCAGAATGGATGAAGTTATTTTTGAAGAGTTCAAAGGAACCGGAAACAACGAAATTGTATTGGACCGCCGAATGGCAGAAAGGAGACTTTTTCCTGCAATCAATATTAAGAAATCGGGGACAAGAAGAGAAGATCTCCTCTTAACAGAGGAAGAAGCTGCTAAAATTTGGGCTTTGAGAAACGCAATTAACCCTATGGAAGATATTGAGATGACCGAACTGCTCATTGACAAAATGAAGAAAACAAAGAATAATGATGCGTTCTTAAGATCGATGAATACTAGTGCCGTTTGACGTTAGTTATTTTGAAAATTGACCCTCTGTCAAGGTCAGACCGTAGCAGTGGGCAGCGGATATAGTTGGAGGAAGAGAGATGAAAGAGGGAATTCACCCAAAATACGGAATGGTAAAAGTGACTTGTGCATGCGGTAACACATTTGAGACCAAATCAACGGCAAAGTCACTTGAAGTTGAAATCTGCAGCGCTTGTCACCCATTTTTTACCGGTACTCAAAAATTGGTTGATACAACCGGCCGAGTAGAGAGATTTAAAAAACGCTACGGAATCGGAGAAAAATAGGAAGAGTGTTACTTACCTAAATAGATGGCCGCTTCGTAATTGCGAGGCGGTTTTTTATTGCAATCTAAAAGGGGTTCGCCTAAACTTAAGCCAAAGGCAAGTATGAAAGAGATAAAAATTCTCCATGACACAGAGTATGAACAGAAGATGCAAGTTTCACTAAAGGTACCCGGTATATACACATTTATCGGAGAATTTAGCGACTATTGCAATGGATACACCCTCTGTGGTGCCAGCCCTTTGACTTTGGAAGTCGGTCTCAGTGAACGGCAAGACCAAAGTGTCCGCCTCTATTTAGCCCCTACGAACGACCGTAAAAGATTCAATTTACAGAATTTGAAATACAGAAGGGAAGACCGGTGGGCTAATATTATAAAAGGGGTTTTATCGGTATTATCAAACAGAGGTTATAAAAGTAAAGGCTTTAACATAACCCTGAACGGGGAACTTCTGCTATTAGAAGACACGATGGTAAATTCAGCCATAGCTTTAGCTACCACCCTCGCTTTAAGAAATCTCTTTTTCCCAAGTTTAAAAGCCGAAGAGTGTGGGACTATCGGTTACTCGGCACTCTCCTCATTTGTCGGCGAAAAGTGCAGATTGGTGATTTTTTACGCAATGTTGGAAGCAGATGACTCCTCTTATCTCCTTTATGATTTGGACGATTTTAAGTTTAAAAGGATTCCTTTTAACTTCTCAAACCGAGAAATCAATTCAATTGTCGTCGAGAGTAAAATATCTCCGGTAGCACTAAAAGAGGAACTCTCTCTTAAAAGATTAGAGAGTGCCAAAGCTTTTGAGAGACTGAGAGAACTCTATCCCACTGCCTTGCTGAGAGATGTCTCTCCTTTGGAGATTAAAGAGTTGGGTCCGGCTCTGACTGAAAATGAGAAAAGGATATGCCACTACGTTCTTAACGAAAGCAGGCTGGCTAAGGAAGCCTCTAAGCTGCTTGAACAAAAGGATTTGGTGATGTATGGTAAGAGCCTGAGCAGACTTCAAACAGGGTTGCGAGACGTTTTCGAAGTGACCTGTCCTGAGATAGATTGGCTGACCAAAAGGGCTTTAGAAATAGACGGAACTTTTGGGGCAACTATGATTACAACCGGTTCAAGCGGCTCTATATTCCTGTTAATGTCACAAAAAGCAATCGAATTATACACTGCTCAATTGGAGGCATATGAGCATATCTTTGGCTTTAAACCTACCTGGACATACTATAATCCAGCTCAAAAGCTAAAGATTGTCTCTACTAGCGATGATCATAGTTCTTACTAACGATGACGGTTATCAATCGGAAGGAATACTAACATTAGAGGAAGTTCTGACTAAAGCAGGTCACGAGGTTTGGGTCTGCGCCCCCGCTGAGGAACGGAGTGCCCAATCCCACGCTATGACCTTAAAAGGGACTGTCCGCTTTGTCCGTTACGATGAACGCCACTACTACTGCAGCGGGACTCCCGCCGATTGTATTCTCTATGGAATGCATGGACAGGCAATACCGGTTAAGCCCGACATAATTATCTCGGGAATCAACCACGGTTACAATGCAAGTACCGATATCCTCTACTCCGGCACAGTGGGAGCTGCCAGTGAAGCTGCTTTACGGGGATTTAAAGCAATCGCTATCTCAGCCCGTCGGGATTATGAGACTGACCGCTATCCTTTTGAAGAGTCCGCCACTTTTTTAGCCGACCATTTAGAGGAATTTTTGCCCCTTTGTAATGAAGATGTGATTTTAAATATAAACGTCCCCCCAAAACCTAACGGAAAGTGGAGAGTCGGTAAAATAGGACAGCTGGTCTATCTAGATGTTGCAGAGCGTTCCACCAGCTTAAAAAGAACCTCCTACGATGCTTCACACACGAAGGTGGGACTTGCCTACGGCAATAACTCTCCCGATATCAACGGAGTCTTTATAGGAGACGAACTGACTCTTTCGCTAAGTGGAGTTGAAAATCCAACCTTAAGAGACGATGACGATGAAGCCGATTACAAGCTTTTAGGCAAAGGTTATATCTCTGTGACTCCGTTACAGGTTCAACCGATGGTAGATTCTGAAACCATAGAGGTTCTCAAAGCCCTTGTTAAGGATTCATCCAATGAATAAAAGGGCTTTTGAGTGGGAGAATATGTGCTCGAAGTGCGGACTCTGTTGTCACGAAAAAGTAATAGTGGGCAACACTGTTATTTATGATTTAGAGACCTATTGTGAATACTATGACCCTACGACACGGCAGTGCAAAATCTACTTTGAAAGATTGGAAGCTAACTCCCGTTGTAAACGGGTAAACCGTTTCAGGGCTATGTTTGCCCCCTATTTGCCCGAAAGCTGTGCTTATGTCCAATGGGCAAGAGCACATAAAATCAGATTTGCCCCCAAAAGACACATCCGCTATGCACGGGGAGACCTCTGTGGCTCTTCTGATGATGATTTAATAGCCTCTCACTAATAAAACCACTTGACCCTCAGATGAGGGCTACCTATTTTTTGTTAGAGAGAAGGCAAGATGAAAGTATATTTAGATAACAATGCAACGACTCAATTAGCTCCTGAAGTTATTCAGGCAATGGTTGAAAATTTGGATTTATACGGTAACGCTTCGAGTATGCACGAATTCGGCAGAATCGGTTCGCTTTCGATAGAAAGAGCCCGTGAAAGCGTGGCTAAAATGATCAACTGCAAAAGCAGTGAAATAATATTTACCAGCGGCGGAACAGAGAGTGATAACGCTGTTTTTTCCACGGCAAAAAGCCTAATCGATACCAACTCTAAAAGAGACAGAATAATTACCTCTACAATAGAGCACCCTGCAATTATGGAGACATGTAACTACCTTATTGAAAGAGGCTACAAAGTAGATTTTGCCGGTGTCGATAAACATGGGAAACTCAACTTAAAAGAGTTGGAGAGCCTTCTGGGTGATGATGTCCTTCTGGTCTCGGTTATGGCGGGAAACAACGAAACAGGGACAATCCAGGATATAGAGGCAATAACCGCTTTAGCCCATAAGTATGGTGCCCTGATGCATACCGATGCCGTTCAGGCAATCGGTAAAATGGAAGTGGATGTTAAAAAGTGGAATGTCGATTATCTGAGTCTCTCCGGCCATAAATTTTACGGACCTAAAGGAGTTGGGGCTCTCTATGTCAGAGAAGGAACTCCAATCGAAGCTCTGATTAAGGGGGGCCACCAAGAAGGGGGCAAGAGGGCCGGAACCTACAATACCCTTGCGATCATAGGGATGGGAGTTGCCGCTGATTTGGTTGTGAAAACTCTAAAAAGCGAAACAGAACATCTGTGGAAACTTCGGGAAAAACTGAGAGAGGCAATAGTTAATAACATTAAAGAAGTCGTTGTGAACGGGCATCCTACAGAGTGTCTGCCCGGAACTTTAGACGTCTCGTTTGCACGCATTGAAGGGGAGTCCATTCTTCTTATGCTCGACTTGGAAGGTATTGCAGTCTCTACCGGCAGTGCCTGTGCCACCGGATCTCTAGAGCCCTCTCATGTCTTATTGGCAAGCGGTCTGGATGTTGAACTGGCCCACGGGTCGATAAGATTTAGTTTTGGCAGATACAATACCGAAGAAGAAGTTGATTATGTAATTGAAAAAATAGAGCCTATTATAAGGCGTTTAAGGGAGATATCAACCAGATGATTAATACCAGATCTGTTTGGGCATATACCGATGAAGTGAAAGAACACTTCGTTAATCCAAAGAACGTTTGGACCGATGAGTCGTGGGAGGCTGATGGTGTCGGAATCGTCGGTTCAATGGCCTGTGGCGATGAAATGAAAGTCGGTATCAAAGTCGTTGACGATAAAATTGTCGATTTGAAGTGGCAGACGTTTGGCTGTGCCAGTGCAATTGCCAGTACGTCGATGATGTCTGAAATGACAATAGGCAAAAGTTTAGAAGAGGCTTACTTTTTAACCCCGGAAGAGATTACAGCGAATCTCGGAGGATTGCCAAAACATAAATTTCACTGTTCGGTTTTAGGGGATAAGGGATTAAGAGCAGCCATTGATGATTACTTGAAACGGCAAAACAGAGAAAACCCTTTTAAAGTCAAAGCGGCAAAAGTAATCTGTGAGTGTAAAAACGTAACCGATGTACAGATAGAGGAGTTGGTAAAGACAAAACAGGCCAAAACCCTAGATGAGTTAAGAGATATAACAGGTTTCGGAACCGTCTGCGGAAAGTGTCAGTTTAAAGTTTTTCAGCTCTTTGAAGAGTATAAACACATTTATCTCAGTGATGAAGATTAACACTCATCGTGAAATTCACTGTCCCCTATAAATTCCCTCAGAAGCGAGTCGCTAGGAACCAGCTTTGAGGGAATAGGGTAGACGTTGTCTAAAAACTTTAAAAGGCGCCTTGCCACCGGATAGGCAACGTATGCAGAGGGTTTAACGGTCCTTAAAAGAGGTTCGGCATAAGATTTTAAAACAGCCAACTCATAATCAAGAGCCGAGTTAATCATGATATCAGCCTCATTTTGGTAGGGGAAGATATTTAATGATTCTCCCCTCTCTACCGAAGGCCACATCTCCAAAGTCTGTTGAGCAGTAGTACTTCTTGTTTTGTTGTCTCTGACTATTCTACGCAGAATACGGTTGTCGGTTGTCGATATTCTGTTGTGGTCATCCAAGTTTAGCTGAGTCAGAGCCGAGATGTAGATTTTGAATTTTGTTTTACTCTCTATATCAGCTAAGAGAGCCGGGTTTAAGCCATGGATTCCCTCTATAACCAAGATGGTATCGTTTTTAAGACTGGTTGGATTTTTTTCAAAACTCCTCTTTCCGTCGCCTGAGAACTCAAAGCGGGGGAGATAAACCTCCCGACCCCGATATAAATCACTTATGTTCTCATTTAATAGAGGTAAGTCCAATGCATCAATAATCTCTAAATCGGGCTTTCCGTCACTATCTTTGGGAGCCTGAGATTTTGGGCGGTAGTAGTTATCCAAAGAGATTTTTATCGGATTATAACCCAATAACTTAAGTTGAATCGAAAGGCGGATGGAAAATGTTGTTTTTCCCGAAGAGGAGGGACCAGCTATAAGGACAACTTTTATCTCCTTATGCCGGTCAATCATATCGGCGATATGAGAGATTTTTCGGTGGTGTAAATCTTCGTTCATCCTGATAAAAGTTTTAATCTCATCAGAACCGCAAATTTGGTTCATCGTCCCCAGACAATCAACTTTTAATAATTCCGCCCACCTTTTGTACTCTTTAAAGATAGAGAATAAAAGGGGATTATCTTTAAAGTCGGCGATAGCCTGAAATTTAGATTTTGTTAAAGGGTAGCGTAAAAGCATCCCCCTCTCCCCATAGCCCCGCAGTTCCCAAACATCCAACAGTTTGGTTCTGGGAAGAAGCGGCTCATAAGCAATATCGAGAAAATCTTTACATCTGTAGAGATGCAGGGTTGGGTCGTTACGATAATTTAAGAGCCTTTCGGTAGCAACGTACCCCTTCTTTTTAAAATAATTAAGGGCATCGGAATATGCTAAGCGCTCCAGTTCAATAGGAATATCCTCTTCCACAAGCTCTCTCATTTTTGCCCTTAGAGCCCTCAGATCCTCTTCTGCCAGTTGGTAGTGACCCTGGAATGTAAAATAAAAACCATCACCCAAAGCATGTCCTATTACAAGACGTCGCAGCGGGAAAAGGATTTCACTGGCATAAGCCAACAGGTAACTTAGAGAGTGGCGATAAATTCTCTTTCCGAGGTCGGAAAAAAGAGAGACAGGTTCTATTGTCGCATTTATATTTATCCTTGCTCCGAACGGAAGAATTTCGTTGTTGGTTCTTAATGCCACAACCGGGTTATCGAAATAGGTCTTTTTTGAATCCCCAGAATCGATATACTCTTTGACTACCGTTTCGACTTTTATTGCGGAAGGCGCTTCAATATTGTGCTCTTTATATCTTAAAGTTATAGTACGACCCATAATCAAACACTCCTAAAACCAATATCTTATCAACAATACAATCCCATTAAAAGCTTTTCAATCTCTAAAATAGAGATTCTAATTTTTTATTAACTATACCATAATACTAAAAGGGTGCGTTTACTATGATCCAACTATCGATTGACAGCCCCCCTGAGGCTATATAGATTAGAGGCAGGAGTAGATTGTGACGCAATCAGGCAGCCTAATGCAGGTTCTTTATATCGATTTACATAAAGAGAAATGGTGGACAGAAACTCTCCAAGAGGATGTGGTTAAACGTTATTTGGGAGGTGAAGCCCTCTCTTTTTATCTCTATAAAAAAGCACTGGACGAAAAGAGAGATGACAATCCAATCGTTTTATGCAGTGGCTATCTAAGTGCAACCGAACCCTTCTTTTCCGACACACTAACAATATGCGGAAAGTCTGCCGATACAAATCTGATTGATTCTGCAACCCATATAAGTAAAGCTGCCACTAATTTAACATCCTGTAACTGGAGCGCAATCATAATCAGCGGCATCTCCAGAAGAGAAGTTGTCCTAAAAATCGGTTATAAAGATGTACAGTTTTACTACTTTGAAGCTCTCTATGAAGCAACGATAAAAGAGACAACAAAGATTCTTGATGTTAAAAAAGAGAGTGCCCTGATATGTATAGGTCCGGCAGGGGAGAAAAAAAGCCCCCTAGCCACTGTAATCAGTGACGGCTCTCCGATTGAGAGGAAGGGATTTGGAGCTCTCTTTGGGGGGAAAAACCTTAAAGCCCTTATCTTTGAAAAAGGCCCTATTCACAGAACCCCTGCCGATATTGAGTTGTTCGTAAAGGGGGTGGCAAAACTTAAAAAGTCGGGACAAAAGAGTCGTTATTTTAAGAGACTCAAAGTAACCGGCGGTTTTGATTTTATTGAAAGAGCCAACAGACAGGGGTTTGCTGCAGTTGAAAATATTTCAAAAAGAAGTGACCCGAGGCTTTTCCATCTCACTTATAAAGAGCTGATTCGTAAATTAGGCCTAAGTTATAGTGTAAAAGAGCAGAGTTTCAGTGAGCTTAAGTGGAACCTGAGCAGGGAGTTTCAGATAATAAACAGTTACGGCTTATTGGCACTCGGCTCAAATTTGGGTAACTACGAGGTTGAAAAGATAATTAAATGGTGGAATGAGAGTATAAACTTGGGCCTCCATCCTGTTTCGGTAGGGATGTATATCGCCCAGATGATAGATAGTGATTTACCTAAAAGTTTAAAACAAGAATACAACATAGGATTTGGAAAAATTGAAAATGTCGAGAGGATTCTGAAAGAGTTAAGCAGCGGAACTATTTATCCGTTTGACAATAATAAAAGTACAATCTTAAATCGTTACATCCCTCCCATTGATGTCAGGGGGTGTCAGACAGAGGCTTTGTTGGTGGGGCTATTGGAAGACTTCCCTTTGGTTGCAAATTTGTTGTTGCCAAATCTAAAATCAAACAACGATAAAAAAAGTAGTGAGTGGGTTGTATTTCAAGAGAATTTAATGGCTTTAAGTAGATCTGTAGGCTTGGATGTTGATTTTATTGTCCCTTTGCTGATTGAAAAAAAGTCTCTTAAACTTAGGCTGTTTGGCTTTAGGAGAGTCTCATTAAAAGAGATTACCTCTTTGGTCAAGGCAATGGATAATTTTAATCTAAACAGTTACAACATTATTGATGTTGGCAAAAGAGTTCTAAAACTTAAGAGAGAGTTAAATAAAGAGGTCTCTTTTCCTTTGGATATTCCCTACCGTTTCACATTTGACCCCGAGAGTAACCATCCCAAAAAAGTGGTTGTTCCTTACAACAAAATGGTCAGAAGGTACCGTTTCCTGCGTTCAGTGGATTTGGCTAAACTAAAAGAGGAATAAAGTGAAAAGAAAAGTCACCATTTTAATTTTACTGTGCTTTTTATTATTTTCTCTCTCTGCCCATCACAATCCATCCAGTTTTTCATTGCAGATTTTTAACGATAATTTAACTTTGGGATTGGCCGATAACAAAGATGACCTACGCTCTTTTGGTTTTGATATGCAGTACACTCATCAACAGAAATGGTTTCTCCTTTTTGAGGGGAGCGGAATAACCAGAAGACCGTATGGAACCGGAGAAGGAATGCGCTACGATGAAATAGCTTTTAGAGGCGGATACAATCTTAATTACCCTTTTAGGCAAGACATAATCACCTTAAGACTGAATGCCGTGGGAGAGTTAGGGCTCTTATTAGCTGGGAAGCTGGGATTTGAGGCTATCCAAAACATTATCCATGACACTTTTTCTATATCGGAAGTTGAGTTAAATTATGAGAGTGATAAAGCCCATCTGTTTGCTCAGATGGCAGCTGAGACCTCTTTAGATTTAATGGGTAAATTCCCTTGGTTTCAAGACTCTCATTTTATAATAAGACCTGAAGTAAGAGCTCTTTACAGCCCTGCTTATGAGGCTAGGATTTTAAGCGGAATTTCAATCGGCCAAAGAACTCTTTATAAGAGTGAATTTATGTTTGGATTAGGTTATGAAGCCAATTGGGCTTTGGATGAGTGGGAAAGTCATATAAGTACCCTAAATTCGGAAGCAGGATTATCGGTATACGTTAAGGGGCATCTGGGATTGTTTGCCTTCTCATACAGGTGGAACTTTGAGAGTCTGCAAGGTTACGGGAGTTTAGGTGTAGATATCGGTTTCAGACAGAGGGTTAAATATACAAGAAATGACATCTCTCTCTCTTTGGGTCTTTTGGTTCCCAACAACATGATGACAACATTTCTCCGTTACCGAGTCGGTTCCAACGGGGGTATTTTTATAGGTAACTCATATAAAATGACTCCTCTTCCTTCTGGAAATTGGGCAAGACAAACCTATGGGGTGTGGCAAGTCGGCTACGATTATGAGTTTCCAATCCCTAAGATGAAAATATTTAAGCCTTATGTTCACCTGGGAATAGGAGCCGAAAGGTTCTTAGTGATGGAAAACGGTGATGAGAGTCGAGAGAAGGTTCTTGATTACAGTCGTTTTGTAGTGAATCCGGCTGTCGGTTTAAGGTTTCTGCCTTACGGACAAATCAGTTATGAAGGAGTCAGTTACGCTTTGGAACTTAGCGGAGGTTTTATAACTGCTTTTATCGATACTGTCTTTGACAGAACAGATTTGGAGCAGACCGAAGTAATGAAACCTTACTTTAAAATAGCTTTGACAATTAGTTCTAATCTTTAAAGATAAAGGAATTTAAAACAGAAAAGTTTTGCATAGAGACAATCTGAATTCTGTTTTTATCGATTGTGGCATACGTCGGCCCATTTTTGTCTCTGGGATAAGTAACAGAACCCGGATTTAATAAAATAGGGGAGCCTTCTGTCTTTTCTATTTTAGAGATGTGGGTGTGTCCGGTAATGAAAACATCATTTTCATTTAATGCTACCGGTAAAACCTTCCAATCATAATAGTAATCGCCGTGGGTTAGAAAAAGCCTCCTGTTGTTAAAAGAGAGTTTTAAGTAGAGGGGTGGAATTGTAAGTCCGTTTTTTATGAAATGGTAAGCTGAATCACAGTTGCCTCTCACACTCTTAAAAGGGACTTTAATATTTTTTAAAAAGATAAGTCCTTCTGATAATCTGTTGATGCCTAAATCTCCACCTGATAAAATCAAATCAGCTTTTTCAGCCTCTATTCTTTCTAAGAGTATCTCCAAAGAATGAGAGTCTCCGTGTAAATCTGAAAATATTAAAATCTTCTCCATTGCCTAAATTTAGCCAAAACCCGAAGCGTTGTACAAGCTAATTGTTGTTGAGCCTTCGCTTAAGGTGTCTTACAATCAACGGGGAGGCCTAACATGAAAGTAGCACATTTTACCGGTTCTGACGGAGTAAAAATTTATTACAGATACTGGATACCGTCAGATGATGTTGTTAAAGGGGTTGTTCATATTCTCCATGGGATGGCTGAACACAGTAAAAGATACGATGAGTTTGCAACTTATCTAAACACTCAAAACATAGCGGTGTATGCTCAAGACCATCGGGGACACGGGTTGACGGGTGAGAAGGAGACTTTGGGGTGGTTTGCCCAAAAGGATGGCTTTGAAAAGGTTGTCAATGAGAGTCATCAGCTCGCTTCAATAATTGCTAAAAAATATAAAAATCAAAAAATAGTTCTTCTTGGGCATAGTATGGGCTCTTTTATAGGCAGAACGCTGATTACGAAATCACCTCTGCTTTATTGTTGTGCAATATTTTCAGGAACCGGCTACACCCAAGGTGCTTTAGGAAAGGTGGGCAAATCGTTAGCCTATTTTCGTTCGCTGGGTAAGAATTCAAAACGTCCCGATAAGGTGTTGGATAAATTAAGTTTTGGCTCTTTTAACAATGCATTTAAGCCAAACAAAACCCAATTTGATTGGCTGAGCAGGGATGAAAGCGAGGTTCAAAAATATGTCGATGATCCTTTGTGCGGATTTGTCTGCAGCTCCAGGTTCTTTTATGACCTTCTCAGTGGGATAGAGTTGGCTCATAAGCGCTCTTTGGCTGCCAAAATTCCCAAGAGCTTTCCAATCATGTTTATCAGTGGAACCAAAGACCCTGTCGGTAATTTTTCCAAAGGCTTAAAATCGGTAGTGAAGTTCTATGAAAGTATCGGCTTAAAGAAAGTAACCTTAAAATTAGTGGAAGATGGACGCCACGAGTTACTCAATGAAATAAACAAGATAGATATTTATAAACAAATCGGAAATTATATTCAAAGACGAATAAAAGGCTAAAAAGATTCCACTGGTTGCCCCAATTGCCAAAGGGTGCTAAATTGCCATTAACATGACAAACAACGGGAAGGGTGAACGCCACATTTTCAAAAAACTCTCAAATTTTTTGCAGGTATGGTTCAGTAAATTTACAAAAGACCGTATAACAATGCTCTCATCGGGTATTGTTTATACTACGCTTATCTCAATTGTCCCCTTTGTCTCATTTTTAGTTGCGTTTTTATCTCTGTTTGATTTGTTGCGCCCTTTTTATGCTACGATAGCAGAGCTGTTTACAGCCCTTTTTGGTGATCTTGCGGGAGGGCAGTTGGTTTCAATGATTGAAAGCTACAGTAAGAATGCAAGCGGACTGGGGATATTTGGATTAATCTCTTTCTCTATTACTTCGGTTCTGCTGATAAATAAAGTATGGACTGTCATCAATCAGATTTACCGCTCATCTTCAGCTAACATGAGTGTTGTACGTCGTTCTGTGGTATTTTTCACCACTTTAATAGTTGGGGTCTTTTTGCTCACTGCCTACTTTGCTGCAAAATCTATCTTCAGTAAATGGACAATGAAAATATTTGGCTGGGGGTTCTACAACCACTCATTTATAAGAAACTTCAGGTTTATTACTCCAATCTTAATTGGGTGGCTTTTTCTCTTTTTTATGATAAAAGTGGCTCCTAATGCCAAGGTAAATCTCCTCAGCGCGGCAATCGGCGGAATTGTGGGCTCTTTAGGGATGTACCTAGTCAATATAGCCTTCTCAACAATAATTACAAAAATATTGAAATACTCTGTTATATACGGTTCTTTTGCAGCCGTCTTTTTCTTTTTGCTGTGGGTTCATTTAACTTGGATTGTTATCTTTGGGGCTGTGGAAGTCAGTTATGTGCATCAGTATCAACCGGGTAAAGAGACTATTGCCAAACCGATCTCACCGGCAGAACAGCTGGCTAACGGGGTCAATGTAATGATGGTGATTGGGCAAAAATACCGCTTAGGC
>JBAYOE010000008.1:0-19870 GCA_041678405.1 Sphaerochaetaceae bacterium
ACGGAAATCGAATTGGACACGTTCACCTAAAAGATTTACGCAAAAACGTTTTTGAAAAAGTAAAAAAAGAAGACTTGAGTTTTCTAGATTCAATCAGAGAAGGTGTTTTTACCGTACCGGGTGACGGAATGATTGACTTTGTTCCAATATTTAAATTTTTAGAAAGTATTGATTACCATGGTTGGATGGTAGTTGAAGCCGAACAGGATCCCGCAAAAGCCAATCCGCTGGAATATGCTTTAAAAGCCCGTAGCTATATAAAAAGCAGTGCAGGGTTTTAAGCTTTTGTGGCTAGATAGAAGAAAAAATTATTTATTAGAAAGTGCTTTTTGGAGCAGTTGTTAAAAACCCAGAGATGATGGCTGCTTCAGAAGTTAAAATTTTTTATTATATTTCTCCACAATTGACCACAATGGAACAACTTTTAAAGGACATGGATAAAATGGCTGTTGAAAAAATTCATGACTTAATTTCAAAAGGGGTAGTAAAAGAACAAAACTTTGCTCTTACGTTTGCTCTGATAGAGAGAATCGGTCTCTAAAAAGGTTTAACTTTTATATCAAATGTCTGCTGTTCTCAATTCTATAATTAAAGTGAATAATTCTCGAGTTTATCGTTCTATATTGGCAGTTAAGAAGCAACAATCTCCAATCATTGTTATCAATAGTTTCAAATTCTAAAGACTCTTTCTCCCCTTTTCCTAATAAGATGGCAGGATAAGTGAAAAAAGGTGAATTTTCTGTTACAACTTCTTCTGAATACTCTTTTAACTTTAAAATTAGCCCATCCCTTTTTTCAACCCACAATTTGTTATAGCTGTCTAAATAGAGAAAATCATTAAATTGAGAGACCTTATCAAAAGAGATCTGTTCGGGAAGAGAAGGAACTTTAAATTGCTCAAAACTAACAGAAATAGTTTTTGTCCAAAACAAAGGGATTAAAGGTAAGAGGGCAATTGCACCTATATCATTGCTCTTTTGCCAAAGAGAGTATTGAAGAGGTCTTATTTTCTGCGAGGCGCTCTGAGAGAGACCCAGTGCCCATAAATAACTATCCATTATTTACATCGTAAAAAACTATCGCCTAAAGTTCAACAGCTTTTATTGGTAATACTTGACAACCGGAATCACTGTATTACAATAAGAACATCAGGGTGTAAGGGGTTTTTGTAATATTATTATTAATTAAAATTTTTTGATGGAACCTATGATTTTAAGCTGCTGTATGTATAACCGGTAAATCATCTGGTTTGTAAGAATTTAACTGAGTATGTTTTCTGTTTTGCTACAAAAATGATAGAAGGAAAACGGAGGAAAGGATGAAACTGGCTGTAAATGAAAACACTATATTTCAATGTGATTTTATTGAATTTGTAAAAGCCTGCAGCAAGGCTGGGTTTGAATACATTGAAGCAAGTTATCTTAAGCTAAAAGAGATTACAAGATTTGTTTCTGGAACTTCTTTGAAGGAAGTTCTGAAACAAAATAAAATTCAAGTAGTAACTATTAATGCTTTTGAAGATATTTTTTTGATGCCTGAAAACTCCTTAAAAATACTAGAAGCTGAAGCTAGATTGTTTTGTGAGCTTTGTATTGCTGTTGAATGTTCTGCTGTTGTTGCACCGTCAGGAAGGTGGTATGGGATTTATGGGCAATTACCCAATAAAGACGGCATTACAAAGCTTTACCGAGAAAGACTTCTTTTTGTGAAAAATATTTTTTCTGAATATGGGATTGAAGTAATGTTTGAGCCGATTGCCTATCCCGAATTCGTTGTTGGTACTTCATCTTGGACAAATGAAATTCTCGCAGGTGAAGATTTTAAGGATATTTCAATAGTACCAGATATTCACAATCTCTATTATAACGGAGAAGGGTCTTCACAAATTCTTAATTTCAATAATCCTATCAAAGTATTTCATGTCGATGATACAATAGCAGGAGAAAAAGACTCTTTGCATGTTGCTAAAAGTCGGAGTTTCCCAGGAGAAGGGGTAACCGATGCTACTAAATGGGTTGATGAGTTTTATAAAAATAACACTGATTGCATATTTTCTTTAGAGCTATTTGATGACTTTATATATGAGATGAATCCTTATGAGGCTGCTACGTTATGTATGGAAAAACTAGTTAGCTTTTCAAATGCAATGAAAGCTAACGCCCTAAAATAAAATTAATTGTTGAATAAAGATTAATATAATTATAGGAGAGTTGAAATAATAAGGAAATAATTAAACTAATATTTTGTTTTTAATTTTATGTTAAGTTCATTAATTGGTATTAGATTTTATGTTGTTAAAGGTTAAGATTTTTAGGTAATTTGAATTGGTCAGGGTAACGATAAAGGTATTTGTTAGTTAGTGACATTTATGCCCTATCTAAAATTGGAGGGAAATATGAGAGAAGTATTTATTGGAAGCAAAGAATATTTTAAGGGAATAAACAAGATTAATTATGAAGGGTTGAAATCGGATAATCCATTATCATTTAAAATTTACAACCCTAAAGAGATTGTTGCCGGAAAAACAATGGAAGAGCATCTTCGGTTTTCAATTGCTTATTGGCACTCATTTTGTGATAACGGAGGAGATCCTTTTGGAAATCCTACCAAATTTTTTCCGTGGGATGATAAGGATCCTATGAAGGCTGCTAAAAACAAGGCAGAAGCAGCTTTTGAGTTTTTTACAAAGATTGGAGCTCCTTTTTATGCTTTTCATGACTTGGATGTTTCTCCAGAGGGGGAGACAGCTACAGAGTATGAGAACAATTATTTTGAAATAACCAAGTTATTAAAAGAACTACAAGAAGCCACTGGAGTACAGCTACTTTGGAACACAACTAATTTAACTAGAAATCCAAGATTCATGAACGGAGCTATCACAAATCCTGATTTTTCAATTATGAGTAGAGCCGCATTTAACGTAAAAACAAACCTTGATGTAAATTTACTTTTAGGCGGGCATGGATTTACTTTTTGGGGCGGAAGGGAAGGCTACAATACTTTGTGGAATACCGATACTAAGAGAGAGCTGGATCATTTGGGGCAATTCTACCAAATGATTCGTGATTATGCTAAAAAGATTGGGTTTAAGGGAGTTTTCTATATTGAGCCAAAGCCAATGGAACCATCGAAACATCAATACGATTTTGATGCTGCCACTGCTATTAGCTTTATTAAAGAATACGGCTTGGAAGATGTATTTAAATGTAACATAGAGGCAAACCATGCTACCTTAGCAGGCCACTCATTTGCCCATGATTTACAAGTTTGTGTTGATAATAGGATGTTGGGAAGTATTGATGCAAATCAGGGAGACCCTCAAAACGGATGGGATACAGATGAGTTCCCGACAAATATTTATGATGTTGTTCAAGCGATGTATATTGTTTTGAATAATGGAGGGTTTACATCGGGTGGTTTAAATTTCGATGCTAAAACCAGAAGAAATTCAACCGATTTAGAAGATTTATTTATTGCTCATATCGGAGGAATGGATACTTTTGCTTTGGGATTGAAAGTTGCCAGTCGAATGATTGAAAAAGGAGATTTTAAAAATCTTGTTAAAGAACGATACAACACCTTTGACAGTGGGGATGGATCTAAATTCGAAAAAGGAGGTCTTTCTTTGGTGGAGTTGGCAAATATAGGTAAGAATTCTCTTATCGAGATTACAAGTGGAAAGCAGGAACTGATTAACAACTTAATCAACCAATATATCTTCCGCCAATAAAAAATTGAAAGTGATATTAACTTAATTAATACTTCTACTGATTCTTTAATTGCGGTATTACATTTGGGCGGGTGTAATTATTTCGCCCGAATGCTTAAATTCGTTAATGGAATTAAATTTTTTTTACAGAACAATCATATTACTGATTTTGCTTGAAGATTAAGTTATTTGCTTTTAAAATTATAGTAAGTTAAAGCTAATCATTGAACCACTAAGAATTTCCTTCTAATTACAATGATTGGTTATTATGACTAATGGTAAAAACGACTTAATATTTCTAGGGTTGAGAATTTAGGGGATAGCTAAAAAATGTTAAAATTTTTGTTGACTGCTATATTTCATTGTAATACAATAGGATTATAAGTCATAAAATTGAGGGGTTGCTGGGTAGCTATATTTTAGTTTGAAATCCTTCCTATTTAGATAGGAATAAATAAAAGGAGAGATAATATGAAAAAAGTAGTTGTTTTAGTATTGCTGATTGCAATATTAGGATCAATGGCAACTGTTTTTGCTGCCGGTGCTGGAGAAAAGCAAGCAAAAAAGATTAGATTTGGTATTTCTGTTGGCACTTTAAAGCAGGAAAGATGGGTGCGTGAAATCGAGATGTTCCGTGAATGGGGAGACAAGAACGGAGTAGAGATGCTCGTTCAATCTGCAGAAGATGATCCTAATAGACAGGTTGCTCAAGTAGAAAACCTTCTATCTCAGGGCATTGACGTTCTAATTGTTCAAGCACTTGACTCTGAAGCCATTGGTGTTGTCATTGATTCTGCCCATGCTGACGGGGTTCCTGTAATTGCTTACGACCGATTTGCAAGAAATGGAGATCTTGATTACTACATCACCTTTGACTCTGTTAAAGTTGGTGAAGTACAGGCTCAGTTTGTTGTCAATAAAGCCCCTAAAGGCAATTACATTTGGCTAAAAGGTGGTCCAGAAGACTTTAATGCCCACTTAGTAGCACAAGGACACAGGAATATCCTTCAACCATATATTGATCGTGGTGACATAAAAATAGTTCTTGAGCAATGGTGTATTGGTTGGGATCCTGAAGAAGCTTTAAGGCATACCGAGAATGGATTAACATTAGCTAATAACAATATTCAGGCAGTCATAGCTTCTAACGATGGAACTGCTGGTGGAGCAATTCAGGCTCTTGCAGCTCAGGGTTTAGCAGGTATTGTACCAATTGCCGGACAGGATGCCGACATTGCTGCTTGCCAAAGAATTGTTGAGGGAATTCAGACAGGTACTGCTTATAAACCTCTTGCTCTTTTGAACCGTGCTGCAGTTGAAGTTGCTATGGCATTAGCCCAAGGCAAAGATCCGAAGAGTGTAGTAGATCCAAAATTAGGATCTTGGACCCTTTTGGATAACGGATACAAGATGGTTGACTCTTTCTCTGTAGACGTTATTGCTGTTGATAAAGACAATATGGTTGATATTATTATTAAAGACGGATTCCATAGCTTAGAAGATGTTTATAAAAACGTTCCAAAGAATCAATGGCCAAAAGTTAATTAGAGAATAGTAAATTGAAAATTAGGGGTAGCACTAGCTACCCCAATTATAATGAATGTTAGAAATTTGGAGTGAAAAAATGTCATCACCCATTTTAGAAATGAGAAATATTACTAAAATATTTCCAGGGGTTACGGCTCTAGATTCGGTAAGTCTCACCGTCAATGAAGGTGAGGTACACGCAATTTGTGGCGAAAATGGTGCCGGAAAATCGACCTTAATTAAAGTATTATCTGGAGTATATCCGCAAGGAACCTATGAAGGGGAGGTTCTAATAGGTGGACAAGAATATACTTTCAGTAACACTAGGGACGCTGAAAAGCTCGGGATAGTTTGTATCCACCAGGAATTAGAACTTATTCCGGAGCTTAGTGTTGCAGAAAATATCTTCTTAGGAAAATATGTCAGCAAGTTGGGAATCATTAACTGGAACGAAATTTATTCGAGAACGAGACAGTTACTTAAACAAGTTGGTTTGTACCGCGAAGGCAGTGATGCAACCACTAGAATTGTACAACCATCCGACATTATAAAGCAGCTCGGAGTAGGCAGACAGCAACTTGTTGAAATTGCTAAAGCACTTGCTAGGGAAGCAAAAATTCTAATATTAGATGAACCAACAGCGGCATTAACCGAAGCAGAAGTTGATACCCTATTAGGTATTCTTGAACAGTTAAGAAAAGAGGGCATTACCTGTATATATATTTCCCATAAACTTGATGAAGTTATCAGAATTGCCGATCGCGTAACAATTCTCCGTGATGGTAAAACTATAGGAACTGATGAAATAAAAAACCTTGAAAAGGGTGACATCATTCGGATGATGGTAGGAAGGGAGTTAACGAACCTTTTCCCTTACAAAGAACACAAGAAAAAAGAAAAGGTTTTAGAAGTTCGTGACTTTTGTGTTAAAGATCCTGATATACCCAGTCGCATGTTGATTAAAAATGTCTCATTAGAAGTTTATAAAGGGGAAATTTTGGGAATAAGTGGGTTGATGGGAGCTGGAAGGACAGAATTATTTACCAGCCTTTTTGGCGCTTATCAGGCCGAAAATTACGGGGACATCTTTATCGAAGGTAAGAAGGTGGCGATTAAAACACCTGTTGATGCCATCTCTAACGGTTTAGCTTTGGTCACTGAAGACAGGAAACGATTTGGTTTAGTTCTAGGTATGGATATTAAGGAGAATACAACACTTGCATCTTTAGAAGAAGTCTCCAACATCGGGGTTATCAACCTAAACAAAGAGGTAGTTGTTACCCAAGAACTTGTTGAGAAATTGCGGACAAAAACATGGGGTATTGAAGAAAAAGCTAAAAACCTCAGTGGAGGAAACCAACAGAAGCTGGTTCTTCAAAAAGCTCTTTTAACTAGGCCTAAAGTTTTAATTTTAGATGAACCTACCCGAGGAATTGATGTCGGCGCAAAACTCGAAATCTATAAGATAATGAACCAACTTGTTGAAGAGGGGGTTGCAATAATAATAATCTCTTCAGAGTTGGAAGAGGTATTAGGGATGAGTAACAGAATCTATGTAATGAGTGAAGGAAAGATCACCGGAGAGTTCACAGCCAAAGAAGCAAACCAAGAAAATATAATGCATGCTGCAGTCGGAGGAATAAAATGAACCCACTTAAGAAGTATATTAAATCGATTAACTTAAGAAACTACGTTATGATCGCTGCTCTTCTGTTAATTTGGATAGCCTTCTCATATTTAACAGGGGGATCCTTTCTATTATCTAGAAATATTTCAAACTTAGTTCGCCACATGGCTGTTGTTGGAATATTGGGGATAGGAATGGTAATGGTTATCATAACAGGCAATATTGACCTTTCGGTTGGATCAGTATTAGGTGCCATGGGTGGTTTAGCTGCAGTTATGCATATTTGGAATGGGGCTGGTGTTTATGCTACCATAGCAGTTGTTCTCATAACGAGTACTCTAATAGGTACAATACAGGGTTCCATTATCTCCTTTCTAAAAGTACCTGCATTCATTGTTACTTTAGGCGGCTTATTAATTTTTAGAGGTGTTCAGCTTGGATTAACAAAGGGTATTTCCATCGCACCATTTGCTGCATCTTATCAGAAATATGGACAGGCTTACATAGATAAATCAATAGTTTGGATTATGGCTATATTTGCTTGCACAGTTCTTGTTGTCCTTGATTTTATAAAAAGAAAATCGAGAATTAAGTATGACTTTACCGTTCCCAAAATCTCTGTTTTTATTCTTAAGAATGCTGCGTTATCTCTTCTGATTTTATTTGTTGCCTACATTCTCAATAGTTATAGGGGACTGCCAATGCAAGTTTTCATTATGGTAGTATTGGTAATTTTCTTTACCTTTATTACACAGAAAACAACTTTTGGACGAAGTATTTATGCTATGGGCGGTAACTATGAAGCAGCGCTTTATTCAGGTATTAAAGTTAGAAGAAACCTCGTTATCGTTTATGCAATAAACGGCCTTATGGCTGGTATTGCAGGAGTAATAATATCCGCAAGACTCAATGCCGGAACACCTACAGCCGGTAACACGATGGAACTAGATGCAATTGCTGCAGCCGTAATAGGTGGAACTAGTATGTCGGGTGGAGTTGGAAAAGTGTATGGAGCTATTTTAGGTGCGTTGTTTATGGCCTCTATCGATAATGGTATGAGTATGATGAATATCGATGCTTATTGGCAGTACATTGTTAAAGGAATAATTCTAGTTGTCGCTGTTTGGTTTGATATCTATTCAAGTAAAAAGTCCTGATATATGGGGGAAAATAAAATGATTAAAAAAGTTAAGGTTGGAGTAATAGGTACCGGTAAGATTGGTAAATTACATCTTGAGAGTCTCATACATTACAATGAAAACGCTCTTGTTGTGCACGTTGCTGACCCCTATATGAGCGACGATATGAAACAGTGGTTAAATAATAGGGGAATTACAAAAATTTCTGCTGATCCATATGAGTTAATAAATGATCCAAATGTTGAAGCAGTGTTAATTTGTTCGCCAACGGATTTGCACTCAGAGCATATTATTGCTTCTGCGAAAGCGAATAAACACATTTTCTGTGAAAAACCTGTGGATTTTGACATTGAAAGAGTCTTAAAAACATTAAAAGTTGTTAAAGATTCAAAAGTAAAATTCCAAATTGGTTTTAACAGAAGGTTTGATCACAACTTTAAAAGAGTCAGAGATGAAGTTCATTCTGGAAAGTACGGCGAGCCCCATATTGTAAAAGTTACTTCTAGAGATCCCGCACCTCCACCAATTGGGTATTTAAAAGCTTCCGGTGGAATTTTTATGGATCAGATGATTCATGATTTTGATATGATTCGTTATTTATCTGGCAGAGAAGTGAAATCAGTTTTTGCACGAGGTACCGTGAAAATTGATCCTGTTATAGGTGAATTAGGCGATGTAGATACAGCATTAGTCAGTGTTGAATTTGATAACGGAGCTTTAGGCGTTATAGATAACTCCCGTCAAGCAATTTATGGATATGACCAAAGGGTTGAAGTTTTTTGTGCGAGAGGGTGCTGTTTGGCAGAAAATGACTCTGATACACGAGTGGCAATTCTGACTGACAAAGGTATAAGAACAGATAATCCACCTTATTTTTTCTTACAGCGTTATTTCTTTGCTTATGTTGAAGAAGTTAAAAGTTTTGTTAAATCAATTATTGAAAATACAGAACCGGTTTGTTCATTCTTAGACGGAATAATGCCTGTGGTGATAGCTGAAGCCGCTAAAAGGTCTTTGGCAGAGAACAGATCAATAGAGACTGAAGAAATTATTTCTATGGAACGGATAAAAGAGTTTTTGAATTAAATTATTTTCTTGGAGGAGAGGATATGAGTAAATGGCAGATTCCGCCAGCGGGCGGACATATGGAACGTCCTACTGGTTTGTATTATCAAACCATGAATGGTAAAGAAGTTGAAGATAGACTTAAAGTGAATGATCTAATCATTTTACCTATAGGTAGTACAGAAAACCATGGCAGAAATGCTTGTTATGGTGAAGATACATTCTTAGTTACCCGTTTAGCAGAAGCAGTTGCCCAAAAAACTGGTTGTACTATTGCTGAACCAATATGGTATGGCTCACATCCATTTCACCATTTGGGAATGCCCGGCACAATTGTTGTTCCTGAAGAGGATTTGGCTGCTTACATCAGAGCTGTTATAGCTGGATTTTGGAATACTGGTTTTAGGAAAATGATTTTGCTTAATGGACACGGTCAAGATTATGTTATTCCTCTGGCTATTCATCAATTTGCAAAAAAATATCAAGTGCCGTCAATTATAGTGAACGTTAACTGGTGGTTTGTAATCCCTGAGCATATTAAGGACAAAGCTCATGGTGGATTATTTGAGACCCCATTTATTCATGCTGATGAAGTTGAAACCAGCTATTCTATGGCACTTTTCCCTGAGATGATTAATCAAGAATATGCTGAAAAAACAACTCCTGCAAAAATATTCCCACCGGGACATATTAATAAATCGGGTAGTGCATATCCTGAAGAGTCCCCAATTGATTTCTGGTGCCAAGTCGGTGCATCTGCCATTGAAGTTGTTTCAACTCCTGAAGGGGTTGTCGGTGACGCAACCTTAGCAGATCCTGAAAAAGCAAGACCTGGCGTATATGCAATCTTAGATTATCTTGAAAAGCTTATTACCGATATTATGGAGATGTACCCTGTTGGTAAATTACCTCCAATTGAATATATGACAATGAGAGATAAAAAAGAAATTGAAGATGTTATTAAGGGGCCACTTAACGGCGGGAAACACATCTATACATTGGCTTATCCAACTTAAGGGAAGTATAAATGGTACCAATAATAGCAAGTGTTACACCTAATAAGACTAAATTTGGACCACTGCTTTATCCCGGAGAGCTTGCAAAAGCTATCCGGGAGCTAAGTGAATTAAGCTATGATGGAATTGAGCTCAGTCTAAGAACGGCCCAAGACATAAATCAAAAAGAGCTGGAAAAACAATTAAAAGAGTCTAATCTTAAACTAGTCTCTATTGCTACTGGACAGAGCTATGTTGAGGATGGTTACTCTCTATTCCATCATGATGCCGAATTTAGGAAAAAAACAGAGGATCGTATTAAGCAGTTTGTAGATATTATTGTCAATTTTGGAGCGAAAGCTGTTATTTTAGGCGGTATTAGGGGTAAATTAGATCAACCCGATAAAGATAAACAGTTTAATGGTGGATTGGAAACTATTGAAAGATGTCTGGAATATGCCGGAAAAAATAATGTTACTTTGCTTCTTGAAGCTATCAACAGATATGAGACAAATTTACTAAATACTGTTGATTCATGCGTGGAGGTAGCAAAAAAATTTAAATCGGAATATTTAAAGGTATTGGGTGATTCTTTCCATATGAATATTGAGGAAATTTCCTTAAAAGGGGCTCTTGATGAGGCCGCTGAATATATTGGCGCCATACACTGTGCCGATAGCAATAGGTTAGCACCTGGAATGGGGCATGTTAATTTTAAAGAAATGTTAAGTGATATAGAGAAATACCCCTATTTAATATATTTGGGAGTTGAAGTACTACCATTACCTGATAGCCGTGCGAGTGCAGAAACGGCAATAAAAACTTTACACAAAATTACCCGATAGGAGAAAAAAATGATGCGTGCATTTTATGTAGAAGCAGATTTTGTACCAAAACCTGGGTATAAACTTTCAAAGAGAGAAGAGGAGACCAAAAGAGCCTCAAGAGGTAACTCTATTTGGAAAAATATTCATGGAAGCGTGACAAATCGTCCAGAACCCAAAATTATAAAAGAGAAACAAGTTCTCTTAAAAGTCGGAGTCGGTGGGATTTGCGGAACAGACGCCCACCTACTTAAAACCGATGAAGAAGGATACTCCCTTTATGACGGACACTCGAAATACCCGATTGTTTTAGGACACGAGTTTTCAGGAGAAGTAATTGAAGTTGGCAAAGGTGTTACGAGATTAAAGGTTGGGGATCTTGTAGGGATTGAATCTATGCATTGGTGTGGTGAGTGTGATGCTTGTAGGACAGGTATGTTCAATCAATGTCAAATGCTGGAGGAGCCCGGATTAACTTATGATGGTGGATTTGCCGAAAAGGCTGTAGTAGAAGAAAAATATTGTTACAAGCTTAACGATATTGAAAATTTCTATGGGGATAAGATGACAGCTTTAGAGTTGGGAGCAATGATTGAACCAGTAGGTGTTGCTTACAACGGTCTTTTTGTCAGAGGTGGCGGATTACGACCCGGAGGACATGCTGTAGTGTTTGGAGCAGGGCCAATAGGGCTGGCTGCTGTCGCCCTTTTAAAAACCAGTGGAGCTGCAAAGTTAATCTGTTTTGAAACTACAAAAGAGCGACAAGGATTGGCTAAAAAAATGGGAGCTGATTATGTGTTTGATCCTATCGCTTTAGCTAATGAGGGGAAAGACTCCGCAGAATTGCTTATGGACTTAACTGACGGAAGAGGTATTGCTTTGTTCGCGGAATGTGCAGGAGCAACAAAAGCAACATATCCAGTAATGGCTCGTTCTTTAGCTATTGGTGGGAAAACCATTCAAATAGGACATACCGTAGGATTAACTCCTGTAGATTTGTATCCATACCAATTTAATGCTGGGATGATAAGTGGGTCTAACGGCCAATCTGGACAAGGCATTTACAGCGATGTTATCGCTTTAATGGCTTCTGGGCGAGTAGATATGAGAAAAATGGTTACTGCAAGAGTTTCGCTTGAGAATATTCAAACAGGCTTAGATATGGCAGGTAACCGAGTTTCTGGGAAAGTATTAGTTAGCCACCGCTATAATTAGTAAGGAGTAAAAAGTATGAAATCAAAAATTGCATTTTTACATGGGCCCCATGATTTGAGAATCCATGATGTCGAATTACCAGCTCTAAAAGATGATCAGGTATTAATTAAAATTAAGGCAGTCGGTATTTGTGGTTCAGATGTTGAGTGTTTCGAAGGTAAATCAGCAGAAGGAAGATACGATATAGCTCCATATACTCCTGGGCACGAGTGGGCAGGAGAAGTCGTTGAAATTGGTAAAACAGTTACCAGTATCAAAGTAGGTGACAGAGTCACTGGCGATTGTGTTATGGCTTGTGGAAAATGTTTAAACTGTAAAAATGGTTTAATGCCCAGTGCCTGCTTAAATATGAGAGAATTAGGTTTCCGCCCTGACTCTCCCGGAGCTATGGGCGAATACATGATTCTTGAAGAACAGTATACCCACCCATTCCCACAGGATTGGCCTTATACCATGGGCGCTTGGGTGGAAACTTTCTCTGTTGGATATTGGGGTATTTGGGGTAACGGGGGGCATGTTGATGCCAGCGACGATGTTGTTATTTTAGGCGCCGGTCCCATTGGTCTTTCAGCTGCAATGACTGCTAAAGCATCTAATGCAAGGGTTATTATGGTAGACCCATTAGCAAGCAGAAGAGAAACCGCTTTAAAATACGGAGCTGATTACGCAGTTGACCCTACATCAGGAGATATAGCTGAACAAATAAGAAAGTTGACTAATGGATTTGGAGCCACTGTTGTGGTGGAGTGTAGTGGAAATGATAAAGGTATTGCCTCAGTATTTGATATTGCCGGACACTCTAGCCGAGTTGGATTTGTCGGACACTCAATAGGTAGGAAAGTCTCTGCTGAATTGGGGAAGGTAATCTGGAGTAATTTAAGGATTGTTGGATCCGGTGGAACTAAGAATTTCCTACCCAGAACGATTAAGTTTCTTTCAAGGCTGAAAGACAATTACGATTTTGAATCATTAAATACACACTATTTTAAATTTGACCAAATTCATGAAGCTTTTGATGTAGCTATTCATGATAAGGAAAATGCCCGTAAAGTAATGCTTATATTTGATTAAAAAGTTCTTGCAAAAAAAAGGGGGCTAATTAATAGCCCTCTTTTTAGTTGCTTTAGGGACTGGTTTTATTGTTTCTATTACCGCCTTTTGCCGGAGAGAGATGATTAAATACTTTGTTAACATCTCTTATATGAGCTCTATAAGCTTCCGTAGCTTTCTGATAATCACCTTCAACTATTTTATCAATCAGTAATTGATGCCGCTCTGGACTTTTAAAGTGGTAATCATAATCTTGGGCAGCAAATTTCATCTCTTCTCTTATTAGCTCATTTAATGTGTTATATATAGTATTAAAAAGCTCATTGTTACACGCCTCAATAAGATGTTGGTGAAATCTATAATCGGCTTCTAGCCTTTTAGGAAAATTGTCATTATCAATCGCATCTTTCATAGCCGCAACCTCTCTTTGGAGGCTTTTAATAATTGATTGTTTGAATTCATCATCAGTTTTGGGGTATTCCATTAGGTACCAGAGTCCCTGTTGTTCCATTATTAACCTAAACTCTAGTAAATCGTAAAAATCGTTATCACCTAATAAAATAGACCAAGACAAAGCTTCTTTAGAGATACTTGACGTTCCTGAGACGTAATTACCCTTTGGAACACGTGCTTCCAATACTCCTAGATGTTGAAAAACTTTTAAGGCTTCTCTTATAGAAGACCTGCCTATCTGGAATTCTTCTGCTAATTCATGCTCAGTAGGAAATTTATCTCCAGTTTTATATTTTCCACTAGTAATGAGATTTTTTATCCTTTCCATTGCCTGCGCAACTACTGTTTTTTGTCTTATTGGACCAAGACTCATTTATGTACCTCACCTATAGGCTTATTGTCTGATTTTAAGCAGAAAAAATCAATAGAATTTTAGAATTATTTTCAATTACTACTTCAAAATAATCAAAAAAGATGTGAGAAATGTAAACGCTAAAGTTTGTGATAAGCAGATAGTTATTGATGATTCGTTTTTGATGTAGTAAAACTATCGCCTAAAGTTCAACAGCTTTTGTGGGTAGGTATTTACACATCCTTAATATTCTGATATGTTTTTTGAGTTAAGGTTTAATACCATTTAGTTTTAATGTTAACGATAAGGTGGATATAAAGATGGCACGTAGATGTGAAATTTGTGGAAAAGGGACAATAAGTGGAAATAGTGTCCCCCGTAAAGGTCAAGCAAAGAAAAAGGGGGGAGTTGGGCAACACATCGGAGTAACAACCAAACGTGTTTTTAGACCTAACATTGTCTCCGTTAAAGCATTAATCGGCTCTACACCTCGCACGATCAAAGTTTGCACACGCTGTTTGCGCAGTGGCAGGGTCCAGAAGGTGGTATAAGACCACTTCATTGTTTGGTTTAACCAGAAGAGAGCCCTGCAGGGCTCTTTTTTTAGTATATGGGAGGAATTTAGGTGAGTAAAATTCAACTTCACGCCATTAAAGGAACTATGATTTTAGAAAAACAGGGTATTGATAAATTATTGTCAATTCGTTCTCAATTCAAAGAAGAGACCACAATATTTGTCATTGCCCCTGTTTGCAACGGAGAACTTGAACTACAAAGTCTCCTTGAGGCAGCACGTAATCAGGATGAAAGAGTCTGGCCTCTAATGGAGAACAGGACAAGTGCTTGGACGGCAGTTGTTGAATCATTAATAACAGGAAACAAACAAGTGGAGTTATTGCAGAGAATCAAACACGGATTCACTACCATTGATGAAATATTGAGGGCTATTTGGCTTGTTGGGGATATCTCGAACGGAACAAAAAACCATGTTGCCAGTGAAGTTGCTTACTGGGCTGCTTTACTCTTTAAAGAGGCTTTGGAACTTAATAACTTTAAAAGTAGACTTGTAAATGTGAAGGAAGTTTTAGATTCTGTTGAATTTAAAGCAAACCCAGGTGAAACTATTTTAGTAATCGGGGAGTTACCCCAAAGTGAGACATCCTTAGGAGATTGTAACAGTGAATATTGCTCCTCTTTGATAGGGGGCAAATTAAAAGTTTCCGGTATAACTTTCTGGAACGAAAATGAACTGGTAACTACCGCAGATTTAAAAGAGGTTCCCAGTGCAACAGTTATAGAATGTTTGACATTCGCTGAAGCAACCGAACTCTCATTCTTTGGATCGTCAATCATTCACCCCCAAAACATGGTTCCCCTTATGGCGAACAAGATCCCCCTTTATTTACGCTCTTTTAGCGACCACACCCATCCAGGAACCCTTATTGATGACGATAAAGGAAGAAACAACGGTAAAGCAGTAAAAGGATTTTCTGTAATAAAAAACGTATCTCTAATCAATGTCGAAGGAGCCGGAATGATTGGAGTTCCCGGGATTGCACAGAGGCTTTTTGCAGCAATGCATGATTCCGATATCTCCGTAATTCTCATCTCGCAAGCCTCAAGTGAATACTCAATCTGTTTTGCTGTCCCCTCTGAACAGGCTGCTTTGGCTAAAGCGATAGCCCGTACTACTTTTACTAACGAATTGGATAATCACCGAATTCATAAAATAGAAGCTGAATTGGGATGTGCTATTTTAGCGGCAGTCGGTGAAAACATGATTGGGGTTCCCGGCATCAGTGGAAGTTTTTTTAGTGCTCTTGGGAAAGCACGGGTTAACGTAAGAGCCATAGCACAGGGCTCTTCCGAGCGCAATATCAGTGCCGTTATAAAACAAGAAGATGCCAGAAGAGCTCTCAGGGCTCTTCATGCCGGTTTTTTCCTCTCCAATCAGGCTTTAAGTGTCGGGCTCTTTGGTCCGGGAAATATCGGCTCAACATTCTTAGATCAGATTGCCAACGAAGCCTCAAGGCTAAACAATGAATTTGGAGTCGACATAAGAATCAGGGCAATAGCAAATTCAAAGAAAATGCTTTTGGACGGAAACGGAATTGATCTAGCAACTTGGCGAGAACGTTTTAAAAACGAAGCAGTTGAACTGGATGTTAAAACAATGGTTAAGCATGTCAGTGCCTCCTATTTCCCCCATGCGGTTTTAATCGATTGTACCAGCAGTGCTTCTTTGCCGGAGCATTATCACGGGTGGATTGAAAGGGGAATTCATGTTATCACCCCAAACAAAAAAGCCGGAACAGCACCGTATTCCAAATACAGTAAACTTATGGAAGTGGGACGACATAATAAAAAACACTTTCTTTATGAGACTACGGTGGGGGCAGGATTACCGGTAATTGGCACCCTAAAAGACCTGATTCAGACCGGGGATCGAATCCATTCTGTTGAAGGAATTGTCTCGGGGACTTTGGCTTACCTTTTTTCTTCATACGATGGTTCTGTCCCATTTAGCATCCTCGTAAAAGGAGCTAAGGAGAAAGGGTATACCGAACCGGACCCCAGAGATGATTTATCGGGAATGGACGTAGCAAGAAAGACTGTAATCCTAGCCCGAGAGTTGGGTTACAAAGTGGAATTAGAAGAGATCGAAATTACCTCTTTGGTTCCGCAAGAGTTGAAAGAAGTAACTCAAGGCGAGTTTATGGAGCGGATGAACCTGATGGATGAGCCGATTGAAAAACTCTTCAGAGCTGCCGAAAATGAGGGCAAGAGCCTCCGTTATGTGGGGCGGGTCGAAAAAGACGGCTCTTGTCATGTTGAATTGGCTGCTTATCCAAAAAACCACCCGTTTGCCCAGTCAAAAGGGACTGACAACGTTGTTGCTTTCACAACCGAAAGGTATAATAAGCAACCGCTGGTAATACAGGGACCCGGAGCCGGTCCGGAAGTTACGGCTGCGGGTGTATTTGCCGACCTGTTACGCCTCAGCTCCTATTTAGGGGCAAGGTTATAGGAGTCAACTATGAAATTTGTCAGTACAAGGGGAAAGTCCGAACCTGTTTCGGCTTCAGAAGCAATTTTAAAGGGGCTGGCCAACGACGGCGGTCTTTATGTTCCAACCCATTTTCCCTATTTGGATTACAGGAATTTGTTAAATATTGCCACTTATGTAGAATTAGCTTATGAAGTGCTGGCTCCCTTTTTTGTCGGAGATGAGTTGGAAAAGGACCTGGCTGAAATTTGTTTTGAAGCTTTTAACTTTCCCGTTAATCTCCATTGGTACAACGACTCTGAAGCTGTGCTGGAGCTCTTTTGGGGACCTACTGCGGCCTTCAAAGATTTCGGCGCACGATTTTTAGCTACTTCTATGGAAAAACTTATAAAAAGAAGAAACGAGAATTTAACTATTTTGGTTGCAACAAGCGGTGACACCGGAGGAGCAGTGGCTGCCGCTTTTTATAAAAAGGAGAACATTAAAGTCAAAGTTCTTTACCCAAAAGGCAAAGTTTCCCAAAGACAAGAGAAACAACTGACTTGTTGGGGTGAAAATATTGAAGCTTACGCAGTGGATGGCGTTTTTGATGATTGTCAAAAAATGGTCAAAGATGCCTTTATGGATCAAAATTTGGTTAAAAACTACAGCCTCTCTTCAGCGAACAGTATAAATTTAGGGAGGCTTTTACCGCAGATGGTGTACCCATTTTTTGCCAGCTTAGAAGTAGTGCAAAAGAGCAAAAAAGAACCGACAATAATTATCCCAAGTGGTAACGTAGGTAACTGTTGTGGCTCCTTTTGGGCTAAAACAGTCGGAGCACCCATAAATGAGATTGTTTTGGCATTAAATGAGAACAGAACCCTGTTGGACTATTTGGAGAGTGGGAAGTATGAAAAGAGGGCCAGTATTGCAACTTTAGCCAATGCTATGGATGTTGGCAACCCAAGTAATGTCGAACGATTAACACATCTGTTTGGAGATTTTGATACATTTAAAAAAGAGGTATCGGCATACAGTGTGAGTGATGAGATTATTAGAAAAGAGATTAAAAGAGTTTATGAAAATTACAGTTATCCGGTTTGTCCCCATACAGCCACAGGTGAGTTTGTCCGTTCCCAATTGAAAAAGAATAATCCCACTGTTGTTTATGCTACCGCCCATCCGGCCAAGTTTGAGACTATTGTTGAACCGATAATTAAAAAAGAGCTCACAGTCCCACCGCAGCTGGCAGTATTGTTGGAAAAAGAGAGCAACTATAAAGAAATCGAAATCGATTACCACCTTTTGTTTGAATAAAAGCACTACCCATTGACACAAAAAAAGAAGTTCATTAGATTATAACTACCCCCTCCCTAGGGGAGGGGTAGGAGTGTTCTATGAAGCGTGAATATGACATATCGGGAATGACTTGTTCAGCCTGTGTTCTCCATGTTGAGAAAGGGGTGGCCAAAGTTGACGGAGTTAAAGACATTCAGGTTAATCTTTTGACTAATACCCTAAGCGTTGAAGTTCCGACAAATGATGACTCGTTTGATCAAGTAATAGTAGATGCAGTCGATAATGCCGGCTACAAAGCTGAGCCAAAGATAAAAAACTTAAAAGGCGATGAAACTTTAAGCAGTAAAGACCCGAGGATTCATGTTGAAAAAGAGCTGACTAAAATGGCTAAAGAGGTTATTTGGTCCTTTGTGTTTTCTGTGCCTTTGGTTTATTTGGCAATGGGACATATGTTTGGATGGCCTTTACCCTCTTTTTTCTTGGGAGAGAATAATGCTATGAACTTTGCCTTCAGCCAGTTTTTATTGACTATCCCTGTTTTTATAATTAACGGACGTTATTTCAAATCGGGTTTCAGAAGTTTGGCTAAAAGGGCCCCTACGATGGATTCTTTAATAGCCTTGGGTTCAAGTGCTGCATTAGTTTATGGAGTTTATGCTATTTATCGTATTGGAATGGGACTGGCTTATCAAAATATGGACCTTGTTCACCGGTTTTCTATGGACCTCTATTTTGAATCTGCGGTAATGATTCTCTCCTTGGTTTTGTTGGGGAAATATTTAGAATTGAAGGCTAAAGGAAAAACGAGTGAAGCCGTTTCAAAACTTCTGGATTTATCGCCGAAAACGGCAATAGTCCTCAGAGATGAAAATGAAGTTGAAATACCGGCGGATGAGGTAGTCGTAGGGGATACCGTAATTGTGAAACCCGGGGGGAGAATAGCAGTTGACGGAACCGTTCTTTCGGGTTTTTCGGCAGTGGATGAGTCGGCACTTACCGGGGAATCTCTGCCGGTAGAAAAGAAGATTAATGACCGGTTGCTAAGTGCAAGTGTAAACACTACCGGAAGACTTGTTTATAGAGCCGACAGAGTCGGGGAAAATACAACTTTTGCTCAAATCATAAAGTTGGTTGAACAGGCAAGTGCCTCGAAAGCACCGATAGCCAAATTGGCTGATAGAATCAGCGGTGTCTTTGTCCCAATTGTTATAGCGATAGCTTTTATTGCCGGTCTTTTTTGGCTTATTGTCGGCCAGCCGATTGAATCGGCTTTGGCTTTCAGCATTGCCGTCTTGGTAATCAGCTGTCCATGTGCTTTGGGACTTGCTACTCCGACAGCAATAATGGTCGGTACCGGTAAAGGAGCCGAACATGGCATCTTAATCCGTTCGGCAGTTGCCCTGGAGAACTTACAATCTATAAACACAGTTGTTTTGGATAAAACAGGGACAGTCACAAAAGGGGAGCCGGAAGTTACCGATATTTTCTTAAACGGATTATACGACGAGGCGACTCTCTTAAAACTAAGCGGTTCTCTTGAAAAAGCAAGTGAGCACCCCCTTGCTCAGGCTGTCTTGAATAAAGTGGAACAAGCGGGAATTTCTCTGGAAGAAATAGACTCCTTTG
>JBAYOE010000009.1:0-19056 GCA_041678405.1 Sphaerochaetaceae bacterium
CTGCATCTTAAAGTAAAATGGGAAAATTCTGAATTATAAAGCATTTTATTTAGTCAATTTGCATCTGCCATGTGCTCTTATCATAAATTTTTTCTTTCTAAATTTTAAAGTAAAATATTCATCCCAAATATCTATAAAGAGAAACTACTGTCTCCCTTTAACCTTTACTTGAAGCTGCCTTATTTCTAACTCCGGATAGAGTTTATTAACGTTTTCGATTATTTTTTTCTTACGCATCATCACCGTAGAAGCCCAAACGGGATGGTCACAGCTTATGATTAGTCTTTTGTTTTTAATTTCTGTTAATTGCGCTTTATGAACTAGATCACTGCCTATAATGGCAGACCACTGACTAAATACAGAGGCAGTAGCACTTTGAGGGCCACAATTCAGTCTTTCTAAAAGTGTGTCTAAAAGTTCTTTTACCCCTTTATCTTTCATGTTTTTACAAACTCCCCATCTGTCACCTTATAAGTTAGCCTCTCACCTTCGTTCTCTTTGGAAAAATAGTTTTCGCGCGGTAAAAATGTAAAAAAAGCTTGGCTGTAATTTTCCAACAGATCTAAAAAAAGAGCTCTTTTTTCTAAATCTAACTCTAACAGTACATCATCAACCAACAGAAGTGGTAATTTATTTGTATGTTTATAATAAGTTTGGACTTGGACAATTCTAAAAATCAGAGAAGCCAAACGCATCTGTCCGGTTGAGCCAACTGTATTAAACTGGCTTTTATCCTGCATCACAACAAATTGATCCCGATGTATTCCGCTGGTTGTTGTTTGCATTATAACATCCCGCTCAATGTTGGTACTCAGTATTTCTTCTATCTGTTCAACAGTAGTACAATTTTTCCAAGAGGGGCGATAACTGATTCTTAAATTGACGCTACTGTTACTGACAGATTGGTACAGAGGGCCAAATATCTTATTAAACTGTTGAGTCTCTGCTTCCCTTTTTTGTTGTATAGCCAAACCCGATGTAGCCAGCTGATGGTTATAGATAGGTACTAAAGAGAGCAGATTCTCTTTTATAGCTGCATTTCGTTGTTTTAATACTGAGCGATACCTCCTTAAGTCATCAAAAAAAAGGGGATCATAGAGACTCATTGTCTGATCAAAAAAACGACGCCTGCTTTCGGGAACACCCCTTACAAACTCGATATCATCATGGGAAAAAACAATGCATGGGATGTTATAAACTAATTGTCGGCGGTCTTTGACCTCTTTACCGTCAATTCTTATCTCTCTTTTGCCTTCACTGTAGGTCAGCTGCAGTTGTTGCTTTAATTTATCGTCAGACTCAACTACAGCTGAGAGACGGAACTCCTTTTTATTGTGTGCAACCATCTCTTTTATGTTTGAGCAACGAAAAGAGGATCCGTAACAGAGAAGATAAAGAGCTTCTAAAAAGTTGGTCTTTCCCTGACCGTTTGCACCTAAAAGGACGATGTTTTTACTGTCAGTATCAACAATCGCCTCTTTTAAATTTCTGAAATTGTGAAATCGTAACGATACAAAACGCATCAGTCTATCTGCATTGGCATTATTATGTGAAAATAATCTTGTTCAGGCTCCGGTCTGACAGTTATGGCTAAATTGGAGTCGGTAAAGCACAAAGCACAATATTCCCCTCTCATGCTCCTTAAGGGACTGACTAAAAATAAGTAGTTTAGGGCAACTCTGCACTCCTGTCCGCTATAATCACATTCGATGGTTTCCTGAGCCTGTCCGAATTCACTCTCTTCACTGCTGACTGTTATTTTACCTTCACTTATAGTCAAGTAGAGTCTTTTTGCCTTATTCTCAACCAACAAAGAGACCCTATTTAAAGCCTCATTCATCTCATCAATTTTAAATTTAGCAATATTGGGCTGGGTTTTTGGTATAACTCTTCTATAATTTGGAAATTGACCGTTAATAAGATTGGAATACATAACCTGATTCCCTATCTTGGCAAAAATCATCGTCTCATCGAGAGCCAACGCCAAAAGTCCCTCTGAAGAACCCCCTCGTTTTAAAAGGGTTAAAAATTTACCTGGAATGATAACGGGAGCAAAAGAAGGGATCTCTTGTTCTGTCTTTCTGTTTATGTAAGAGAGTCTTTTACCGTCTGTTCCAACCATTACCAATCCGTTGGCTTCATGTTCCAAGTAGAGTCCGTTTAGGAAAAACCTAGTCTCATCGTCACTGATTGCAAATTGAGTCTGATCGACCATATCAAATAGATCAACCTGCCCTACCTCAAAATAAGTCAACTGTGAATCTGTCTGTAGTGGAGGAAATTTATCTTTGTTGATTATTCGCAGTTCAAACTCAATCTCTTTGTTGAGAGATTTAACTACCATTAAATCTCCTTTCTGCTCAAAAATAAGAGTATCATCAGGCATATTTCTTAAAATACCCAACAATTTTTCACAGTACAGGCAAGCCGAACCATCTTTGATTGTCTCAACTCCGATAGAAGAGCTGAATCCCATTTTTTGATCGGTAGCTTTAATACTCAGATTATTATCTTTTGTCTCTAATAAAACATAAGATAAGATAGAGAGTGAATTACGTTGACTAGTAAAATTAAGAGCTTGGGCAATCTCCTTAGTGATTGTGTTTTTGTGACAGGCAAATTTCATTTTCTCTCTCTCCTTCTATTACTTTATATAAAATAGTAGTAGTTGTAGTAGTATCATGTATAATGTGGAAAAGAGCTATAAGTTGTTTAAATAAAAGTTGTTAGAAATTCAAATGTTGTTTATAAAACAGGCATTTTATACCCAACTTATCCACACTAATCCACAACTAAAACGACTTATCCACATCTGTTAACAAATAATAACCACCTTATCCACACCTTATTTTTCTCTTTTAGCATCCGATATCTGCCGAATTAAATGTTGAACAGAGTTGCTTACGGCAATATCACTTTGGATGAGACCTTCAATTTTCTGGACAGAGTGCATAACTGTTGTATGGTCTCTTCCTCCAAATTCATATCCGATTTCAGTAGTTGAGTAATCGGTAATAGTTCTTCCTACATACATTGCTATTTGACGGGGTAAAACTACGCTCTTTGTTCTTTTCTTCCCTTTTATATCATAGGGAGAAATATTGAAATAATTTGCGACGACTTTAATAATAGAGTCGATAGTTAAAGACTGATCTTTAGCCAATGAAAAAGTGTTCTTTAATTGCTCCTGAGCGATATCTAACGTTATTTCTTTATTCAAAAGCTCACTATAGGCTATCAATTTAGTTAAACTAGCTTCCAAGTCTCTAACGTTAGTTTGAATATTTTTTGCAATATATTCTAGAACTTCAGAGGAAACTGCAAACCCTTTATCGTTACTTTTTCGTCTTAAAATTGCCAATCTGGTCTCAAAATCTGGAGGCAGTAAATCAACATTAATTCCCCTGGAAAATCTGTTTTTCAATCTGTCGGCAATATCTTTTACCTCTTCAATCGGTCTGTCGCATGTAAAAACCAACTGTTTGTTGGCCTCAAAGAGGTTGTTGAAAACATGAAACATCTCCTCTTGTGTTGAAGCCTTTTTTTGTAAAAAATGGATATCATCAATTAGAAGAACATCGGCCTTTCTGTATTTGTTTCTGAACTGAGGAGTTTTTTCCTCTCCTATAGCCTGGATAAATTCATTGGTGAACATCTCTGCCGTAACATAGACAACTTGTAACTCAGGACTGTTTTGTTGAATAAAATTTCCGATGGATTGGATTAAATGGGTCTTTCCTAATCCGACTCCCCCATAAATTAAACATGGATTATAGCTGACACCGGGGTTTTTAGCGATTGCCATACTTGCGTTGTAGGCAAAGGAGCAGTTATCTCCCACCACAAACGAATCAAAGCGGTAGATTGGATTAATGTTTGTATCTTTAGGTTTAGTCCTGACTTTTGGTAAAGGTGCGACAGAGACCTTTGGTTGCTCTTTCTTGGGAGAAGTTTCTTTAACAATCAGTTCCACATCTATTTTTTCACCGGTGAGTTCTATTAACAGCTCTGTTATTGTTTGTTTATACTGGGTGGTTATATAATCACGGATAAAAAGCGAAGGAACGGCAAGAATAATCTTCTGATGCTTCGATTCGGCGTATGAGACTCTGTTTAACCATGTAATATATTCCTGTTCAGAGACGGTACTTTGCAGGCGCAAAACAACCTCATCCCAAAACGGATTATAGTTCCACTTTTCTTGGGGCATGTATGCTATCTTATATCAGCTAAAGCCACTTTACAAGTCTTCAATATAAAGTAGTTCCAACTAAGACAAATATTATGATAACTATTTATCTTATAAATAGATAATTATCATAATAAATATGGCTGACCCCTTTACACATTTTGGCAAACATGGTACTATTAACGGTGATTTTATTTTATATCTTATAAGGACATATTTAAATGGATGAGAGTGTTTTACAGGACTCTGCAACTAATCGTGTGCAAATGCGCGAAAGAGGCAAAGATCAGGAATATAGTGCTAACAATATCCAAGTACTAAAGGGTTTAGAAGCTGTCAGAAAGCGACCGGGGATGTATATCGGTTCTACCGGAATAGATGGGTTGCACCATTTGGTTTATGAGGTTGTCGATAACAGTATCGATGAAGCAATGGCCGGCTACTGTGATGAAATTTCAGTCACCATTGAGAAGGGAAATATTATAAGGGTTGAAGACAACGGGAGGGGAATTCCTGTTGAAATTCACCCTGTAGAAAAAATAAGTACCCTTGAAGTTGTTCTCAGCCAACTGCATGCCGGGGGAAAGTTTGACAACAATTCTTACAAAGTTTCCGGCGGACTGCACGGAGTAGGAGTTTCGGTGGTTAATGCACTGAGCGAATGGTTGGAAGTTACCGTTTATCGCCGACCCGATATCCACTTCCAAAGGTACCACAGAGGGGCTGCAGAAAGCCCGGTAGCCGTAATCGGTAAAAGTGAAAGAAGCGGAACCCTTGTCCGTTTTAAAGCCGATACGACGATTTTAGAAGGGGATGATTTTAGTTACGGTGTCTTGGCTGAGAGGCTCAGAGAGCTTGCCTTTTTAAATAAAGGAATTCTCATAACGATAACCGACGAACGTCCTGAAGTACCTAAAAACCAGTCGTTTCACTTCAGTGGGGGTATCAAATCCTTTATTAAACACCTTAACAGCAGTAAGAAAGCCATCCACGAAGAGCCTGTCTATTTTGATGCTCAAAAGGATGACGTTAAGGTTGAAGTTGCCCTTCAGTACAACGACCGCTACGACGAAGTTCTCTTTACGTTTGTAAATAACATCAACACCCGCGAGGGGGGAACCCACTTGGCCGGCTTCAGAAGCGGCTTAACAAGGGTGATGAACGAACAGCTTAAAAAATCTAAATTGGTTAAAAAATTTGAAGACTCTTTAACCGGAGATGATTTAAAAGAGGGGATGACTGCAGTCATCTCAATAAAAATTCCCGACCCTCAGTTTGAAGGGCAAACTAAAATGAAGCTGGGAAACCCCAGGGTTATGGGAATTGTCAGCTCACTGGTTTATGAAAAATTCAACGACTATTTTGACGAATATCCACTGGTGATTGAGGCAATCTTGGAAAAGGCAATCTTAGCTGCAAAGGCACGCTATGCTGCTCGGGATGCCAGAATGCGAATCAGAAAAAGCAGTGAAGGTACCAGCCTTCCGGGTAAGCTTGCCGATTGTTCGGAAAAAGACCCTGCTCTCTGTGAAATCTTTATTGTTGAGGGAGACTCAGCCGGAGGAAGCGCAAAGCAAGGCAGAGACCGAGCCATCCAGGCAATCCTCCCCCTTTGGGGAAAAATGCTCAACGTTGAGAAGGCCCGGGAAGAGCGGGTACTCAGCAATGAGAAGCTGCAACCAGTCATTGCCAGTTTAGGAGCCGGTTTGGGAGCCCATTTTGATGTTGATAAAGTGCGCTACCATAAGGTGATTATTATGGCCGATGCCGATGTTGACGGTTCTCACATAAGAACCCTCTTACTGACATTCTTCTTTAGGTATATGAGGCCCTTAATTGAAGCAGGCTATGTTTATTTTGCAATGCCGCCTCTTTATAAGCTCACGGTCGGAAAGAAATCGTTCTACGCATACGATGAAGAATCGAGGGAGCAGATTACCTCAGAATACGCAAAAGAGGCAGAGAATAATAAGATTTTAATTCAGAGATACAAGGGTCTAGGAGAGATGAATCCCGATCAGTTGTGGGAGACAACTATGAATCCCAAAACCCGAAGTCTTACTCAGGTTACTTTGGAAGATGCAATTGATGCAGATGAAATTTTTACGATGCTGATGGGTGAAGAAGTTGAACCCAGAAAAAACTTTATCGAAGAGAATGCCCTCTATGTCTCTAACTTGGATATATAAGGTTGGTTGGTGAGAATAATGGAAGAACAAACCGCAAGAATAATTAAAACTAACATTGGGGATGAGATGAAAACCTCATACCTCAATTACGCAATGTCAGTAATTGTCAGCAGAGCCCTACCCGATGTCAGAGACGGGTTGAAACCCGTTCACAGAAGAATCCTCTACGGAATGTATGAGATGGGTTTAAGGTACAATACCCCCTTCAAAAAGGCAGCCAGGATTGTCGGTGATGTATTGGGTAAGTACCATCCCCACGGAGACTCTTCAGTCTACGATGCTTTAGTTCGGTTGGCTCAGGATTTCTCTTTAAGGGCACCGGTCGTGCACCCACAGGGCAACTTTGGATCAATTGACGGAGACCCTGCCGCAGCCATGCGTTATACCGAAGCCAAGCTGAGTCGCCTTGGGGAGGAGATGCTTAGCGACATCCAAAAAGAGACGGTCGACTTTGGTGCCAACTACGATGATTCAATGGTTGAGCCACGGGTTCTCCCTGCGGCTTTTCCGTTTCTGTTAGTTAACGGCAGCAGTGGGATTGCCGTCGGAATGGCCACTAACATGGCTCCCCATAACCTGGTTGAAGTTTGTAACGGGATGGCAGCTTATATCGACAACCCCGACATTAGCCTTATGGAGTTGATGGAGTACGTTCAGGGCCCCGATTTCCCGACAGCCGGAATAATTCACGGGAAGAGCGGTATTTTACAGGCTTTTGAGACCGGCAGAGGTAAAATTGTTGTCAGGGGGCGTTACGAAATAGAGGAGACTCAGGGAGGAAGAGATCAGATAATCTTTACTGAACTCCCCTATCAAGTAAATAAAGCCGATTTGGTCAAAAGGATTTCTGATTTAAGAAAAGGACCCTTAAGCACAGTAGCCGAAGTCAGAGACGAGAGTGACAGAGGCGGAATCAGGTTGGTGGTTGAACTTAAGAGGGGCGCCGTAGCACAGGTTGTTGTCAACCTCCTTTTCCTACACACTCCTTTGCAATCAAACTTTAATGTTAACAACCTCGCCTTAGTAAACGGTCAACCGGTTCAGCTCGGTTTAATAGATATGATTCGCCACTACGTTGATCACCGCAAAGAGGTTGTCGAAAGAAGAACTAAATTTGATCTAAGAAAAGCAGAAGAGCGAGCCCATATTTTAGAGGGACTTAAAGTAGGTTTGGAGAACATCGATGAGGTTATTAGAATTATTAAGGAGGCTGCAGACAACTCTGTTGCCGCAAATAACTTAATCAAACACTTCAATCTTTCAGAAATTCAGGCCCAAGCTATCATTGATATGCGTTTAGGACGTCTCAGCCACTTAGAGAGCGAAAAAATTCTCTCGGAGCTGGCTGAGTTACATTCTAAAATCTTATATTATAAAGAATTACTCTCAGATGAAGATAAAATTCTTCAGGTTGTAAAAACTGAACTTTTAGAGGTCGCACAGAAGCACGGCGATAAGAGAAGAACCGAAATAACCCTTGAAGAACTTGGCGGTTCTGTAATTGAGGACTTTATAAAAGAGGAAGACGTCGTTGTTGTTATCTCCAATAAGGGGTTTGTAAAGAGGGTTGTCGCTGAGGAGTATAGAAGCCAAGGTCGAGGAGGCCGTGGGGTCAAAGGTGCTGTTCTCAGAGATGAAGACTTTGTTGAGAACCTCTTTATAGCTTCAACTCACGATTATGTTCTGGTTGTGACCTCTTTCGGCAAAGCCTACTACCTAAAAGTCCATGAAATTCCAATAGGCTCTAAGATAAGCAAAGGGGAGAGTATTAAGAAACTCCTACCACTGGAAGAGGGAGAAGAGTTAACCACTTTTACAAACTTTAAAGAGTTTGATGAACATCTCTATCTCTTTATGGTAACAAGAGATGGGGTTTCAAAAAAGGTCAGCCTACCCCTCTTTAGGAACGCACGGACACGGGGAATAGCCGCTATAAACCTTGATGAAGGAGACGTCCTTATTAACTGTGAGCTCGTCGGTGAAGATGATGATTGCATGATTGTAACGAAAAAAGGGAAAGCCTTGAGATTCAGCGGAGAGCAGGTTAGGGCAATGGGGCGAACGGCCCGAGGAGTCAGAGGGATAAGGATTGTAAAGGATGACGAAGTAATCGGTCTGTTAAAGATAGACCAGACAAAGAAGATTTTACTCATAACCGAAAAAGGACAGGGCAAAAGGGTGGAATTTGATGAGTTTAGAAACCATGGAAGGGGAACCATGGGGCAAAAAGCTTATACCTTCAGAGATAAGACCGGCTACCTTGTCAGCGCCCTTGCCGTTAAAGACGATGAGGATCTTGTCTGTATAACATCCATGGGATAATCAATAAGAGTTCCCGTTGAAACGATCTCAATTCAAAAACCATACGCCTCAGGTGTATCGGTTAGCCGACTGAGAAAGGGAGATTCAATTGTGGCTATCGCCATAACTGAAGCCGAACAGGAAGAAGAAGCTGAAGAGTAAAACAAAAGCCACCGCAATGGTGGCTTTTTTGTTTCACGTGAAACAATATTGAAGCTGCCTCAAATAAAACAAATCTGTTTTTTGTGGCAACAGCAGCGATTAGTTTTCGCTGATAATATTAAGATCGGGATTGACAACGCTTCTCACGTAACGTTCGACACCGTTCTTTAAAGTCATTTGGCTCATCGGACATCCAACACAGGAGCCAACAAGGCGGACGTGGACATCGTTGCCATCCATGCTGACAAATTCAATATCACCACCGTCACTTTGTAAGTCAGGGCGGATATTTTCAATTGCAGCTTTTACTTTATCAATCATGTGATTGGCCTCCTCTAAATAGCTAAACAAAAGATACATTTTACTCTATTGATGGTCAATACCTGAGAAATCTGGTGACACAGTGAGGCTCTTTGAGTATAGTGAAGTATGGCAACGAAAAAAATTATTCTTTCTAACCAAAAAGGGGGAGTTGGTAAAACAACTACCGCCGTTAGTCTTGGAGCCTTTATTGCCCACAGAGGGTACAAAGTGCTCTTAATAGACTTGGATTCTCAGGGAAATCTCTCCAGTGCAATCGGTCTTAATGCTAAAAATCCTGGAATATATGAATTAATGACCGGCAAAAACAGTATTGAAGAAATCTATCAGAAAACTGCCATAGAGAGCCTGTGGGGTGTTTCAGGCGGAATAGATTTGGCTGGATTGGGAGTTGAGCTTGTCAACGAGCTCGCCCGGGAGTTTTTTTTAAAGAATGCGCTGGAGCCAATTGAGAAACAGTGGGACTACATAATTGTAGACTGCCCGCCATCTTTAGGACTTTTAACAATAAATGCAATGACATGGGCAGATTGGGTCTTAATTCCTATGCAATGTGAATATTTTTCCATGGAGGGACTTAATCTTTTAATGCGAACCATTGGAAATGTTAAAAAACAACTCAACCCAAAACTGCAAATATTAGGAATTCTTTTTACAATGTACTCTTCAAGAACCCGTTTGGCAAACGATGTTATTGAAGATGTTACAAATTATTTTAAAGATCTGGTTTTTGAAACAAGAATTCCAAGAAACGTCAGACTTGCCGAAGCTCCCTCGCACGGCTTGCCTATAAGTCTTTACGATGCTGCAAGCACCGGGGCTATAGGTTACAGAGGACTTACAGAGGAGGTGCTCAAACGTGTCAACTAGCAAAAAACCCCGTTTAGGTAAAGGGATTGGCTCTTTAATGGACGATTATTCTTTTGACTCTATAGTTAAAGAGGTAAATAGCTTTGAAAAAGAGGAGATGCTTCTCTTACCGATTAATAAAGTGAGGCCAAATCCGCATCAACCCAGGAAGCAATTTGACCAGGATACTTTGAGAGAACTTGCCGATTCAATTAAAACACAAGGAATATTGCAGCCACTTTTAGTTGAGAAAATCAGCGATGATGATTATGCAATTGTTGCCGGAGAAAGAAGATATAGAGCAGCGCTCGAAGCCGGTATTGAAAAAGTACCCGTTATTGTCAAATCTTTTACTACAATTGAGAGAATGGAAGTTTCTCTGATAGAGAACATTCAAAGAGAGAACTTGAATCCACTTGAAGAGGCTAAAGCTTATCTTTTTCTATTGGAGAAAGCTGAAATCAGCCAAGAAGAACTCTCACAAAGGGTAGGGAAAAAGAGATCTACAATTGCAAACTCTATTCGATTATTGCAGTTGGATGAGAAGCTACAAGAGGCTCTGTTGGAAGGGGAATTTACCCCCGGTCACGCTAGGGCTTTACTGGCGGTTGTCAATCCGGCAGACCGGCATTACCTTTATTTAAAGATCAGAGATGAGGGGCTTTCAGTCAGGAAAGCAGAGGAGTTAGCTCTTGAATTGAATAGGGGTAAAAGAGCCTCCTCACAGCAAAAAAGCCCAAAGGAACAACAGAGGGATATCGATATAATCGTTATGGAGCAACGTTTTTTAGAAGCTATGCAAACAAAAGTTAAGCTGAAAGGGAATTTGAACAAAGGAAAAATAGAGATTCCCTACCATTCTCAGAGTGAATTGGAGCGATTGTACTCCCTTTTGGTCGGAGAAGAATCAATAGAGCTTTAATTTAAGTAATTATATAGGGGAGTTTTAATGAAAGATGAACTAAAAGAGGGTCTATATGCGAAACTCACCACCGCCGGTGGTGAGATAATTTTATCTTTGGCATTTAAAGAGTGCCCGATGACGGTCTCAAATTTCGTCGGCTTGTCCGAAGGAACACTAAATTTCAACGCTGAAGGGAAACCGTACTACAACGGATTAACATTTCATAGAGTTATTGCCGATTTTATGATACAGGGGGGATGCCCCCAAGGAACTGGAACCGGAGGGCCCGGCTATATTTTCCCCGATGAGATAGTCGAAACGTTAAAACATGACCGGGCGGGAGTTTTATCGATGGCAAATGCCGGTTTGGGAACAAACGGAAGCCAGTTTTTTATAACACACGGCGCAACACCTTGGCTTGACGGCAAACACACTGTTTTTGGTTCGGTTGTTGAAGGTCAAAGTGTTGTCGATACCGTTAAGCAGGGCGATAAAATAGAGAAAATTGAAATAATCAGAAAAGGAAAAGAGGCAGAAGCCTTTGCGGTTACAAAAGAAAGCTTTTCCGCAATGGTTCAAGAGCATATAGACAAAGAGATGCAGCGACTGGCTGAACTTAAAAAAGAGGTTGAAAAAATTATTGAAAAACGCTTTGGCGAAGCAATAAAAACTGCAAGCGGTCTCCGTTATATCGTTACTAAAAAGGGAGACGGCAAAGGGTCACCGAAAAAACAGACAGTCGTTACCGTTCATTACCACGGAACTCTTTTAGACGGCAAAGTTTTTGACAGTTCAATTGTCAGAAAAGAGCCGGCACAGTTTGCCGTAGGGCAGGTTATAGAGGGGTGGAACGAAGCTTTGGTCACAATGAGTAAAGGGGAAAAAAGAACCCTTATAATCCCTCCCGAATTGGGCTACGGAGAACAGGGTTATCCGGGGATAATACCTCCGAACTCTTACCTTGTATTCGAAGTGGAGCTGATTGATTTTTAGATAACAATGAGAGATTTAAAAAGCCAATACATATGCAGCCAGTGTGGTAGACTCGAGAATAAATGGTTGGGAAGGTGCCCCGATTGTGGTTCTTGGAACTCCTTTGTTGAAGAGATTGTAAAAAAGGGCAGTTCTACATTAGTTAGGGATACTAACAAATCGCAAGTTGTTACACTGTCAGAAGTTAAGATTGACAATAATTTCCGTTACACTTCCGAAATTAGTGAATTTGACCGTGTTTTAGGCGGTGGGATTATGAGGGGGGCAACAGTGTTACTGGGTGGAGAACCCGGTATCGGCAAGTCAACACTGATGCTGCAACTGCTGGGCTCTCTGAAAAATTTAAAGCTTCTTTATATCTCAGGCGAAGAGAGCCCTTCGCAGGTTCGCCTACGAGCCGAAAGGATTCAGATTGATTTAAACTCAATCTCTTTATTTACCGACAGTCGTCTACAACAGATAGAGGAACTCTTACGAAGAGAGAAATTTGATGTTGTCGTAGTCGACTCACTGCAAACTCTCTACAGCGAAGAAATTCCCTCCCCGGCTGGTTCTGTTAACCAGATGAGAATGTGTGCCATGGAGCTTGTGAGTTTGGCTAAAAGAGAGGGATTTGCCCTCTTTTTTGTGGGCCATATCACAAAAGAGGGACAAATTGCAGGGCCCAAAGCAATCGAACATATTGTCGATACTGTTCTCTATTTTGAACAGGCAGAGGGGGGAGTTCGCATTGTCAGGGCGGTAAAGAACAGATATGGCTCAGTTGATGAAATCGGTATCTTTTTAATGGAAGAGAGGGGCCTTCTATCGGTAAAAGATCCGGGAGGGTTCTTTGTAAGCAAGCGCGAGAGCTCTTTTTTACCCCCCGGAATAGCCTTTTCTGTGGTAGTTGAAGGCTCAAGAACCTTTATGGTAGAAATTCAGGCTTTGGCTGTCCCCACAAAAGGGGGATATCCCCGTCTCTACAGTGAAAGGATTGAGAGTTCGCGTGTAATGAGGGTTGCCGCTGTTTTGGAAAGACATGCCAAAATAAACCTTCTTGACAAGGACCTGTATGTTAACGTTGCCGGCGGTATCACCTTAAAAGAAGTGGCAATCGAACTTCCTTTAGCCCTTGCCCTCTATTCGGCAATCAGCTCTAAAGCACTCGATTCTAAACTTGTTTCAATCGGAGAACTCAGCTTGGCCGGGGAAGTTCGCCCTGTCAGTTATACCGATAAAAGGGTGAAAGGGGCTTTGGAGATGGGCTTCACGACAATAGTGGGTAATCAGAATCTCAAGGGTAATTTTAAAGAAGCAAACTTTGTTACCTGTCGCACAATTAAAGAGGCTGTCGATATTGTTAGGAATCCTAACTAAATCTTATTTAGCCCCCAATCTTACTTATTAACATTGGAAATGCAATAAAAGTCCCTATTGAAGCAAAAATACTGGTTGTCATGAAAATTAGCAGAACATGAATAATTCGGTTGGAAAACCATCCTTTGAACCGGGAGATATCGTCTGAGACCTGTTCAAAATCTTTTACTCTGGGTTTTCTGACAGTTACTTCAATTAAAGCGGCAACCATCCCTACTCCGATGGTGGGACTGAGAGCAGTTATGGGAGCTGATATGGTTGCTATGAGAATGGTAAGCGGGTGAGCCAGTGATATAATTGAGGCAAGAGCAGTCAGAGAAGAGTTGAGGGCGAACCAGTATAAAAACATCTGAATTCCGCCGCTGAAACCGCTGCGGATAAAACCGACACCGATGATTGCCAAAATAGCTGCCACTATGACCCAAGAGGCGATGTCGGCAGCTTTTGTTTTTGGGGGAACATAAACCAACTCTTCGGTGTTGCTGTCAACTTCTTTGTTGTGGATACTTTTTATGTGTTCAATTAAACCGGGAACGTGGCCTGCTCCGACAACCGCAACAACCTTTGATCCTTTGGCCTGATAGATTTTAGAGGCAAGATACTGGTCTCTCTCATCGATTAATACTTTTTTAACAGTCGGAAGTTCCTGGGCCAGTTCATCTAAAAGAGATTGGAGGATATTTGTCTCTTTTAGTTTTTCAAGTTCTTCGCTGCTGATTTTCTCATTGGAAAATACGGAAGTCAAAAGGGCGGCTATAAGTTTTGATTTATTCCACCAGTTTGAGAGTCTCCAAGCCCGTTTAAAAGTGATTTGTATTTCTCGGTCGCAAAGCAGCAGGGGAATGTTCCGTTCAGTGGCAATTTCCGCTGCCCTCATAATCTCGTCTCCAGGATTTACCCCAAGTTGAGCCCCCAGTTTTTTCTGGTAAGAAGAGAGAGCCATATTGGCAAGAAGGAGAAATCCCTTATTCTCTTTTAAAACTTTTTTGAGGTTTAAGTTTTCCCAATTCTGCTTTTCGGTCTTCGAGCGATAACGCCCCTCATCCAATTCGACACAGATACAATCAGGCTCGATTGCATCGATTGAGTTGACAACTTCATCAATACTCTGTTGTGATACATGGGCAGTTCCGATTAAAGTTATCTCTTTGTTGCTCTCTTCAAAAACAATGCGATGCATGGTAGGGCTAATCTGTTCTATCGTCACCTTCATCCTCCAACTGAGAAATACTATAACTTTGAAGACCAAAAGGTACAACAGGTCGCTTGAGTAACAACGCCGATTTGGGTAGTGTGGAAGTATGCAAACAGCCTTCTACCTACTTCGTCTATTTCTGGCTCTGATTTTAGGTTCCCTATTTGCCCGGGTGACAAAAAAAATCTCCCTAAAAAAAGTCACCAGAGTAGCTTTGGATCTTGTTTTGTATATGTTGCTCTTTTTTATGGGGGTAAACAGTTCCAAAATTCCCGACATAGGTAAAAGGATAGTTTCGATGGGTGGCGAAGCCTTAGTTGCAACACTGTTTGTAATTGCCGGCTGTATTTTCAGTTCATATCTGTTAAGCCTTCTGATCAGAAACAGGGTAAACAGAGTAGAACGGGTTCGTCAAAGAATCTCTTTGGAGAGGCTAAAAACCCCCTTTATAATGATTGGCTTGGTTGCCTGCGGTCTTTTGGGCGGTATTTTTACACCGCTGTTTAACTGGTTTGATGATTCTTACATCACTTTAATACTGTATGGGCTCCTCTTCTTAGTCGGCATGGAGATGGTACAAAACGAGATCAACCTCCTTCCTCTGCTTAAATCCCCTCTGATGTTACTTCTGCCCCTTTCAACTCTGTTTGGAACTTATTTAGGAGCTCTTTTTATTCCGTTAGTTACACCGTATTCATTAAGAGAATCTATGGCTTTGGTTTCTGGATTTGGGTGGTATTCTTTAAGCGGAGTGATGATCAGCAGTCTCGGCAATCCCCATTTGGGAACTGTCTCTTTTTTAAGCAATCTTTTTAGAGAGACATTCTCCTTTATCCTTATCCCTTTATTGGCAACTTTATCCCAAGTCTCTTTTTCAGCTGTAAGTATTGGTGGAGCTACCAGTATGGATGTAACTCTTCCCCTCTTAAAGAGGAGTCTGGGAGACTCTGTAGTTCCTTTGGCGATAGGTCACGGTGTTGTTATGACTCTGTTGGCTCCCCTGCTTATTCCTCTGTGGTTTGGATAGGACTAAAAAACTGAATGACGCTTTTTTGGGGAGCCTCTTTGTAGAGTCGGATTAGAACACTCTTTTGTTTCGATTCGGAAAAATCTAAACTTAAGGCAAATCTGTTTAAAAGGGCAACAATTGTGTCATTGCTATTCAAAATGGAGGGGAGTTGGAAAAATTTGTAGAATCCTTCATCAAGGGTAATTCCACCAAAACTATTCTCATTAATCTCTCTGGATGCGGCTTTTTGAAAAGAGACAACACACATTTCACTAGTCAGCAGTGCTTGGCAGGCTATCACATAATCGGTTCCCACATCAGAGACATCAAGTCTCTTTTTTACCTCTGTTAAGGCTTGGTCAAGCTTTTCAACGCCAAGGTTTGGTGCCGAAGGAAAGAGAAGAGGTTGGCCAAGCTTTAGTTTTAAGTAATTGGAATTATCCATCGATTTAGTTTATAAAATAGAGAGATGAAAGTACAGTATAAGGTTCATAGAAAAAAATCTTTGAAACGACTCACTTTAAGAGTTACCGATGATGCCGAAATTGTCGTTTGTGCCCCACTGACTTTAAGCAGTGCAACAATAGAGAAGTTCGTGTTATCAAAAGCAAATTGGATTGAAAAGAGGTTTGAAAATCTGAAAGAACTAATTGAGCCGCAGGCAGAGCGAAATTGGCAGGCAGGGGAGAATTTTCTTATCCTCGGAGAGAGTTATAAACTTGTTGTCTCCCCCTCAGTTGAAAAGGCTTCTTTAAACAACGGTGCTTTAGTGGTTCCCTTAAAGGGGAAAGAGAGTGCAACAAAGATCAAAGGGACGGTGATTGATTTCTACAAAGAGTTTGGATTTACTCTGTATGAACCGTTGGTAAAAAAATGGGCCACTCTGTTAAAGATAGATGACCCTATTAAAATAGAGATGGTCAATTTCCCTAAAAGGATGGGAAGCTGTTCTGTTGATGGGACACTTAAGTTTGCCATAAGGTCTGTTATGCTCCCTTTTGATCTTCTTGATTATTTGGCTTTGCATGAAGTTGCCCATCTTATTCATTTCAACCACAGCCCTGAGTTTAAGACTCTTTTACATATGGCAATGGGGGATTGGAAAGAGCGGCAGAAGGAACTGAGGCGCTACCGTCTTGTCACCGCAACGATATAGAAACTGTGGTATAAGTAAAAAAGGAGGATTTAAAATGAAACCTAATATGTTGGCTGATGATGTTTATAGAGTCTATGCAAAAATAGGAGACAGAGACCTCTTTGAAGGAATCTGGCCGATACCTGACGGGGTCATGCTAAATTCGTATGTCGTTAAAGGGAGGGATAAAATTGCCTTTATTGATATGGTTAAAGATTGGGACGGGGCTTTTTATGAAATTGAGAGCCAGCTTGATGAGCTTGGGCTCTCATTTAAAGAGATAGATTATCTTATTTTAAACCATATGGAGCCGGATCATACCGGTGCCTTAAATCAGGTAGTTGCAAAAAATCCCGATATAAAGATTTTAACGACAAAAAAGGGTGTTGAATTAGTTAAAGCTTTCTACAAAATAGAGAAAAATGTTAATGCCGTGGCCAGCGGAGATAGACTCGATTTAGGCAACAAAACAATTTTGTTTGAAGAGACACCTAATATTCACTGGCCGGAGACAATGATGAGTTACCTTATTGAAGATAAAATCTTGTTTTCCTGTGATGCTTTTGGCTCTTTCGGGCGTTATGAACACTGTTTTGATGATGAGTTATCCCAAGAGGAGTGGGATCTACTCATACCCGAAACTTACCGCTACTACGCAAATATTGTCTCAACATTCAGTCAGTTTGTTTTAAGGGGAATTGAAAAACTAAAAAATCTCGACATTAAAATTGTCGGACCAAGCCACGGCGTTGTGTGGCGAAAAGATCCGTCAAAGATAATCTCCCTTTATAAAAACCTGGCTGAGTATATGGAGGGAAAAGCCGAAGAGGCTGTTACTCTGGTATATTCAAGCATGTATGGAAATACAGCCGCCCTTGTTCCGGTTATAAAAGAGACTTTGGAGCAAGAGGGGCTGAAAGTGTATCTGCATCAGGTTCCTCAGGAACACGGTTCATATGTTCTCTCTTCGGCTTGGAGGTCAACAGGCTTGGTGGTGGGGATGCCCACCTATGAGTATCGGATGTTTCCCCCGATGTACCATGTTTTAGACCTCTTTGAGCGGAGTCACTTAAAAAATCGGAAAGTGATGCGCTTCGGTTCCTTTGGGTGGTCAGGGGGAGCACAAAAACAATTTGAGCCTTTTAAAGAGACTCTAAACTGGGAGTGTTGCACAGTTGTGGAGTACCAGGGTGCTCCGAGTGAAAAAGAGTACGAAAGGGCAGTTGAGGTGGCAAAAAAGTTAGCAAATAAGGTTAAAGAGGTGCTAGAGGTCTCCTAAGTCCAACACCAAATGCCGAATAAATTCCCCTATTTTCTCAGTCGAAGAGATTGAGAGACGCTCCTTTGTGGAGTGGACATCTTTCAGATTCGGGCCAAGGGAGATTGAGTCCATCCCCTCTACAACTGAGTTTATAATCCCACATTCCAAGCCGGCATGAATTGCCGTGATTTTAGCATCACTACCCATATGTTTTTTCCACGACACTTTAGCCAGTTTAGCCATTTCAGAGTTAGGATTAGGAGTCCAGGCAGGGTAAGGATTTTCTGTTTTAACTGCAGAGCCAAAAGAGGAAAATAATACCGCCCACTTTTTAGCAACTGACTCTTTGGCAGAACCGACAGCCGAACGGTGACTGCTGATGACCTTAACAAAAGCGCCACTGCTTTTTACGATTGCCAAGTTGCTCGAAGTTTCTACCATCCCCTCAATGGTTTGACTCATCCTGACTACCCCATGGGGTGCAACAAAAAGGGCTTTTATAACATTTAAGGAGCTCTGTAAAGAATAGCCGCTCTGTTTTACCTCTTTAATTATTTTATAGCCCACAGACAAGTTTGCATCGGCTTCTTTGTACTCCTCTTTTATCACTTTTGTTGTTTTATCAATTATTGAAAAGAGTCTGTCGCTTTTGTTTTTATCGAAGCAAAGCAGTGCTTTGCAGATGCTTGGAATAACATTTCGTTTTGTTCCCCCCTCAATAGAGATAAGATTGAAGGGAGTCTCTTCAATTACATCGTAGCAGATTCTCGCCATTATACTGATGGCATTTCCTCTCTGTTTATGGATCTCTCCACCCGAGTGTCCCCCCAAAAGGTTGCCCACCTCAATTTCAACAGTTACTCTGTCTTTATCTAAAGCAACAGTATCAACGGGAATCTCGGCACTTGTCTCAACCCCTCCGGCACACCCGATATAGATAACCGACTCCTCTTCACTGTCAAGGTTTACCATTTTTTTGCTTTTAATAACCGACGGGTCAAGGTTGAATGCACCCTCTAAGCCCGTCTCTTCACTGACTGTGAAAATTGCCTCTAATGGACCGTGTTGGGCTTCTTTATCGGTGAAGAGGTCTAAGACAAGGGCTATTGCTACCCCGTTGTCGGCTCCCAAAGTTGTCCCTTTGGCCTTTATCCAATCTCCTTCACGATAGATTTCAATCGGATCTTTA
>JBAYOE010000010.1:0-18713 GCA_041678405.1 Sphaerochaetaceae bacterium
GGTATCCATGTCGATAAAATCTGGGTCGATGCAGAGCAAGGGGTGTGGGCTTTAGTCTCCTTTCCCGTCAAAAACTTAAAAGCAGCCTACAAAGAACAGAGCGAAAAATTACAGAGAGAGACCGAAATCGCAAAGAGCGAGCTTTTAATAGAGTACCTAGAAAAAGAGTTGGCTAAAGAGGGGAAATGAGATGAAAAATAAAATTATAATAGTTTTGCTGATAGCCCTGATACTTTTTGGAGTAAGCTGTGCTTCCTCTATCCAAGTAAAAAGAGTCGCCAGTTCAAAGCAGATTGATTTAAGTGGTTCTTGGAACGATACCGATATCACCCTAGTGACAAAGGCGTTAATTAATTCTTCACTTAAATCAAACTGGATTGATCAATTCAGAGTCCGGCATGCCAAGAACCCGACAGTTGTTATTGGGACTATCTTAAATAGAAGCAGTGAACATATCGATACGGCAATTATTGCCAAACGGTTTGAGATGGCTCTGGTAAATACAAACAAAGTCGACATGGTTGCCGATATCCAGATGCGCAGTGATGTCCGCCAAGAGAGAGAAGAGCAACAGTACTATGCCAGTGAACAGAGTGCCGCTGCCTTGGGAAAAGAAATCGGAGCCGATTTTTTATTGCAGGGGGCAGTCAGAACTGTTGTGGATCAGATTTCCGGTACAACCGTGAGAACATACTATGTAAGTGCCGAACTGATAGATATCGAAACAAGTCGCAAAGTATGGGTTGGCGAAGAGAGCATCAAAAAGGTGATTCAACAATCTAAATACAGTTGGTAGGCTATTATCATGATTAGAAACCCCACTACTCTCATTAAGAATCTCTTACTGCTTTTGGTGGTGTTTCTCAGTTTCTCATGTACCACGTTTTTACCGTTAGATACTGCGCTTAACAGCTACAGGGAAGGAGATTACAATTACTCTTATCAGCTGCTGCTTGAATTGGAAAAAGAGTATCTGAAAAAACAGGGGCCGCTAATCTATGCCCTTGATTTAGGTTTAATGAGTCACTTCAACACTCTTTACAAAGAATCGAACAGTTATCTGGACAGAGCAGAACAACTTATTAAAGAACTTTACACCGAAAGCGTCACTGCCAATTTAGCCAGTTATTTAGTTAACGACAACACAAGAGCATACCAAGGGGAGGATTACGAAGACCTTTATTTAAATATCTTCAAAGCTCTGAATTATATTAAGCTCCAAGAAGGGGAAGCCGCCTTGGTAGAGCTGCGACGATTAACCGAGAAGGAACAGTTTCTAAAGACAAAGTATAATATTTTTTACGAAAAAATGGAGAGTCAGAAAAATACCTTAGAGCTTAAAAAAGGGCAGCCGATAAAATTCAGTACCAGTGCTTTGGGACGGTGGTTAAATATGGTTGTCGCCCGTGACTTAGGAGAGTTCTATGATGCGCAATTTTACCAAAATCAGGTAAAAGAGGCTTTTAAGCTGCAAAGTTCCCTCTACAATTTTCCCATCCCGAGCTCTTTGGACAGTGAGTTAGACAGGAAAGAGAAAGGTGACTACAGAATTAACTTTGTGGCATTCAGCGGTCTTGCCCCCTATAAAAAAGAGGTGGTTGAGCGGTTTTGGTTCTCAAATTACAACTGGGTAAAAATTGCTTTGCCACAGTTGGTACAAAGAGAGAGTGAAGTTGCCTCGGTTCAGGTAACCCTCAGCGACGGATCTAATTTTAGATTGGAGTTGATTGAAAATATCGGTTTGATTGCCCAAGATACGTTTGAACTTAAGCGTTCGGCTACCGAATCTAAGACGGTTCTAAGAGCTTTCTTAAAAGCAACCGGAACAATGGCAATCGATATCGCTTCTGAAGTGGCAGTCTCTACCAGCAATGCCGATAACCGCTCTAAGATTGAGTTTTGGACTTCCTTGTTAGGTTTTGCTTCCCGGGTTTTCAATGAAGCAAGCGAGCAGGCAGATTTAAGAATATCCCATTTTTTCCCCGACAAGGTGTGGGTTGGGGGAGCGTTTGTCAAAGAGGGGTTATATGACGCAACAGTTACCTACCGAAATAAAAGCGGTAAAATAGTAGGCAGTGAAGTATTATATAATTTGAAAGTCACTAAAGAGAGAATAAACCTGTTTGAATCGATACACCCCAGGTAATGGAGAAGACAAAATGAAAAAGAGAATATATCCAATAGTCGTCATTTTATTTGCACTTTTTGCCGTAGGGTGTTTAAGTTCAAATACTTCAGGTAAAAGGCCTGTTTGGATTGAGTTATTATACGATCGGAGTTATCCCCAAAGCAAATATCTGTGTGCAATAGGTTCAGGCAGCAATTACGAAAATGCAGTCGGTTCTGCCTACTCTTCTCTTTCCCAATCTTTTTCAGTAAGAGTGGAGTCTACCCTTCAAACATTCAGTGAAAGTTACTATTCAGAGACCTCTTCTTACTTTGGTGACAGTATGATTGACAGTGGAATCCTTTCAACCCAAAGCGAGACGATATTAGGAGCCAAGGTTGTAAACGTTTGGGTCGACAAACAAAATATGGTTTGGGTTAGAGTTGCCCTAGAGAGGGCAAAAGGAGCTAAGCTCTACGAAAAAGAGATAAAGCAGTTGGCTCAACAGATAGAGAAGATCCAGCTTTCTGCTATGAAAGAGAGTTCTTCTTTAAGCAGATACTTCAGATTGCAAAAAGCCCTCCCTTTGGCAGAAAAGCACCAACAACTTATTCAGCAGCTCTCAGTTTTAAAAGGAAGTACTGTAAACCCTCTTTTAAGAAATCTGGAAAGCCAGTTAGACAGTATTGCCTCGGCAGTTACCGTTACCGTTACTGTTACAAAAGCCCCCAATCAAGAGACTAAAAAGAGGATAGAAAACGGCTTTATTGCCCTGCTGAATGATTACGGATTTTCAGTGGGTCAGGGGGAAGCGGTTGTGGAAATAGATTACGAGAGTACAATTATTTCTTCTGCCAACAGCCCCTATACCCACAGCAGTTGGTCTGTTGAAGCCTCAATTACTGAAAAGGGTAAAACAATCGGCAGTTTCAATAAAAGTGGGCGGGCCACTGCTTTAAATGAGAAAGAAGCTAACGACAAAGCTCTAAAGGAGGCTTTAGCCGTTGTCATCGAAGGATTTGGCCCGTCGTTTAGCCATTAGGCAAACTTGACTATATAAAGGCTATCGTGATAGGTTTAACGGTACGTAAAATTTTAAGAGCTAAATAGTGAGGGTATAGTAGTATGAATGCATTACTGACAACCTTGGGAGCCCAAGGATCTGCTTCCGGAGGATCTGCTTCGGGGGGGTCAATGACGACCACGTTTATCACCTTTGGTCTGATTATTCTGATTTTCTATTTTTTGATTATCAGACCGCAGAAAAAAAGGGATAAAGATGCAAAAGATATGCTTGCTTCAATGAAAAAAGGGGACAAAGTTGTCACCATCGGAGGCATTCGGGGAACGATTGTCAATGTCAAAGAGACAACAGTGGTATTAAAAGTTGATGACAATACCAAAATCGAATTCTCGAAAAACGCTGTCGGACAGATACTTGACAAAAAAGCCGAAGCTGCCAGTGAAAAGGCTCCCGAGAAAGTTGAGGCACCGGAAAAGAAAAAGAAGACAACTTCTACAAAGAAGGTGGAGCAAGAGAAATCTGAAGAACCCTCCGGCGAAGAAGAACCAACACAAAACGAAGAAAACTAATAGATCACCATACGGAGAGCATCATGAAAAAACGAGGACGATTGATCATCGTTATTCTGGTTGCGGTTATGTGTGGGGTTTTTCTCTACCCAACCGTGAAGTGGTACGCCTTTGTACCCCAGGAGACAAAAGATCTTGCAACTGGTTCAAAGATCCAGATAAGGGAGTATGCATCGGGACAAGCCACCAGAGACTTAAGAGACCTTAAAGCTTTGGTCGTCTCAGACAGCCAACAGCCCCTGCCCAGTCAATACAAGTTTTTATTACAGACCGTTAAAGAGAACTACAAAAATGCAAAGCTCTCGGCACCCCGACAATGGAGTGTTGAGGCGACTTTCAGAGGCTTTAAGAGTGAACAAGACCTTTTTGAAGCTTTAGAGAAACACTACAGAGTTCTCCTTCTCGATTTGAAAAAACTCAGCGCAAAAGTGTTGCAACTGGGTCTCGATTTGCGCGGGGGAATGAGCATCCTTTTAGAGGCTGACGTGGCTGCTTACGAACAGAAACACCAAAAGAGTTTAAGCAGCAGTCAAATCTCAGAGTTAATCAATGAAGACATTGCAATACTCAACGAAAGAATTGACCAGTTTGGAGTAACCGAACCCGATATTCGTCTTCAGGGAAGTTCGCAAATACTGATTGAGATTCCAGGTGCTGCCGACCCCGAAAGAGTTAACTCCTTTCTTAAAGGGAAAGGCTCTTTAACATTTCAGATTGTTGACCGGGAGCTCACTGCGACACTTAACAACTACTTAACAGAGAACCCCGGAGAAGCCTTTACCGATTCGGGTCAAATCAGGCAACCCGATTTTCTCCCGGCAGGGAAAATTGCAACAGCTTACTATGTTAACGACGCCTATGGCTTAGATGAATTTTCGAGTTTTGTCGTCCTTGAACAAGAGGTTGGCTTGGATGGAATTCACATCGCCAATGCAGTAACCGGCTCTAACCCGATTACCGGACAACCAACGGTAAACTTTGAACTTGATGCAACGGGTGGAGAGCTTTTTTATAAACTTACCTCGACAAACACCGGCGAGCTGATGGCTGTTGTCCAAGACGGAAAAGTTAAAGCCATGGCCACGATTACTGAACCGATTAGAAACAATGTCCAAATAACAGGATTCGGTTTGGACGAGGCACGGGATCTCTCAATCGTCTTAAAGACTGCTGCTCTGCCCATCGAGCTGATTGTTGTCAGCCAACAGGCAGTCGGGGCAAGTTTGGGTGAAGATGCCGTAAGGTCGGGCTTAATTGCCATTCTGCTTGGTTTGGCATTGGTCTTTATCTTCATGATTGCCGTTTACAAAGGAAGCGGGATTTATGCAAATATAGCACTGGTGTTTAATATTACAATTTTGCTGTCGGTTCTCTCTGCATTTAATTTGACCCTCACTCTGACCAGTATAGCCGGGTTGGTTTTAACCGTCGGTATGGCAGTTGATGCCAACGTTATTATCTTGGAGCGAATCAAAGAAGAACTTGCGGTAGGTAAAAGTGCCGCTGCTTCGGTAAAAGCCGGTTTTGAGAAAGCATTTTGGACGATTATGGATGCAAACATTACTACTATAATTGCCGCTTTGGTTCTCTCTCAGCTTGGTTCCGGTTCGGTTAAAGGGTTTGCCAACACTTTAGCGGTTGGGATAATAAGCTCAATGTTCAACGCCCTGTTTGTTGTTAAACTTATGTATGATGCTTCGATTTCGGGGAAAAATCCTCGGCTAAGCGTTAGCTGGAGGAGGAAATAATAATGGCAAAGAAAATTTACCCAATCACCAAGTTCCGTTTTGTTGCCGTAGCCGTCTCTGCACTCTTTTTAATCGCAGCGGTAGCAGCCTACATAATTTTTGGCGGATTTAATTTAAGCATCGATTTTCAGAGTGGATTTTCTCAGAGAGTCCAAATAGCAACTTCGGCAATTTCCTTCTCTTATGAGGGCTCTGACAGTGTCACTTTGAATATCAGCGGTTCCACTGTTACTTTGGTAAAAAGGGACTTAAGCGGGACTAAATACCACGAATTCAGTAGTGCCAACTATCCTACTATCGGCCAATTGGCAAATGCCATTAATAAAGAGGTAGAAGGTGTAAAAGCCGTAGCAATTGATGAAAGTGCACCAACTAACGATTTGATTACCGGTTTTGGCCTTCCCGCAACCTTAAAAGCCGAAGCTTATATCTTAAAGAGTGCAAATCCGGCAACTGCCAACTACATTACCATCGATGAAGTGCGCCAAGTTTTAGGTGGTGAAGCGCAAGTCCAAATAGTCGGAGAGGCATATCGGCAGATATTCCAATTCAGATTGTCCAACGATGACAACCTCAGTGAAAGTGAGATGAGCAACTATGTCTTAAGCTCTCTTGAAAAAGCTTTCGGAGAAGACTCTGTTGTTGTATTGCAATCCGACTTTGTCGGTCCAAAGTACTCCTCTTCGCTTGTCAGCGGTTCTATTTTAATTGTCGTAATCGCCATTGCACTTATACTCCTTTATATCTGGTTCCGTTTTAAACTCTCATATGCTCTGGCTGCTATTATTACACTCGTTCACGATACCCTCTTTCTGATAGGTTTTATCGTTCTCTTTAGGTTGGAAGTCTCTACGACAACCATTGCAGCGATTCTTACAATAATCGGGTATTCATTGAACAACGTAATCGTAATATTTGACCGGGTAAGAGAGAACAGACCGATACTTAAGAAAGTAAAAATGAGAGAGATTATAGATATAAGCGTCTCCCAATCTCTCACAAGAACTATCCATTCTTCCCTTACCACCGCTATTGCTATTTTACCGTTGGCATTTTTTGCCGGCGGAGCCATTCAGCTTTTTGCAATTAAAATGGTCTTTGGTATTGTAGTGGGAGCTTACTCCTGTAACTTCTTAGCCCCGGCTCTTCTGATGTGGATTACAAAAAGCAAAAACGAGCCCATAATTAAAAAAGTGGAAGCTGAGGTGAAAGAGCTTCCGGTTACTGAAGAAGAGGACAAAAAAGAGGAAGTTGTTACCGATGTTCCGATTCCGACAATTGAGAGAAAACTTAAAGGGAAGCGGCAGCAAAAAAAGTAGAAAGATTATAATTTAAGTTCAGGCCGCTCAAAAATTGGGCGGCTTACTTCTTTGGAGGGGGCGATGGTTGTAAAACAGTCGCAAGTTACCGGCTATTGCAGCGGAGTTTCTGAAGTTATTAAAAAGGCTCAAGAGTGTTTAAAAACAGCCAAAGAAAAAAATCTGCCGGCCTACTCAATAGGATGGTTTATCCACAATCCGACAGTTGTAAAACAGTTTGAAAGTGAAGGGATGAGCACTATTGAAAGTCCCTATGGGAAAAAGCCGGGAGTAGCCTTAATCAGAGCCCATGGGTTGGCAGACCCTTTAAGGGATGAATTTTTGAAAGCCGGTTTTATCCTAATCGACGGAACATGCCCTACGGTAGCCTACTCACAGAGACTTATAAGAGATTCAAATGATGACGAAAAAATTATAATCTTGGGACTCAAAGGGCACAGTGAAGTTGTTGCTTTATCAAATGTGTATAACAAAGAGAATAAAATAGTTGATGTTGCGGTTGTTGAGACAGAAAATGAGGTTGAAAAACTCCCCCCCTTTGGTGATAAGAAGATAGTGATGCTCAGTCAAACAACTTTTCCTTACCTTCAGTACAAGCTGCTTAAAGAGAAAATAGAGCAAAAGTTTCGAAATAGGGTTACCGAGAAAAACCGGTTATGCCCGACAACATTTTTACGGCATCAGGCTATCAGGGAGTTGTGTAAAGAGGTGGAAGCTGTTTTGGTGGTTGGAGGGAAGATCAGTTCAAACACCGCCACATTAGCCCAGATTGTTAAAAAAGAGGGACTGCCTGTTTGGCACATTGAATCGGCACAAGAGATTCCCAAAGTGATTTATGATTACAACATTGTGGGAGTCGCCGGGGGAACCAGCACCCCCCCTCTTGATATAGAAAGAGTTGTCACAACCCTCCAAAAAATAAAGGGTTGTTAAAGTTTTAGGTTTTTAGTTAAAATAGTATAAAAGAGAGGCGCAAGAAGATGATCTCCATCCCGACAATTAAAAGGTTTCCTTCCTATCTAAGACTTTTACGGCAGTACAAAGGAGAGGGGGAGATTTGGGTCTCTGCTACTCGTTTGGCAGAAGAGCTGGGCTTAACAGCTATTCAGGTCAGAAAAGATATGGCCGGAACCGGCGTTGAAGGAAGACCCAAGGTCGGCTTTGAAATTGATTCTCTCATTAAAGCCATCGAGAGGAACTTGGGATGGGATAACTCTACCGATGCAATCTTAATCGGTGCAGGCCATTTGGGAGTTGCCCTCTCCCGATACGAAGGTTTTGCCAGCTACGGACTCCAAATAGTGGCAGTTTTTGACAAAGACCCCAATAAACACGGGAAAATAATCGGCTCAACAACAGTTTATCCGATGGAACAATTAAAAGAGTTTGTTGCAAAAAAGGCAATCAACATTGCCGTTATAACAGTCCCGGCAGAATCAGCCCAAGATGTTGCCGATCAACTTGTCGAAGCTAAAATAAAAGCAATCTGGAACTTTGCCCCAAAAGATTTAAGGCTTCCCCCCCATATTGTTTTGCAGAGAACAGATTTGGCGACAAGTTTTGCGGTTCTGTCGGCAAAATGTCGCAGAAGATTGGACAACTCCTCAATTGAATTTAGTGAATCCGATTATGATGTTAACTAGTCAAAGCTAAATTCCGTAAACGAACCTTTTTTGACTTAAATGTAGAGTAAATTCTTTGGCATAACTAAATTTGCTTGACTCTTTTATAAACTCACCCTACTATCAGTAGCGTACTGTAAAGTACAACACACTATATATTGAGCATGCAGGACAGGGAAGTTGGGTGTAAAGCCCACGCGGTCCCGCCGCTGTAAAGGTTAGAAGAGTGTCGTATCCACTGGAGAAATCTGGGAAGGGACACTGCTTTGTTGAGCCTGAGCCAGAAGACCTCCCTGCATTGCCTAACGCTGCCACGGTGTATGGTAATGGCGTTAAGAGAGATAAGTCTCATCTTAATCATTTCATCGTGGACTCAGCGAATGGAGGAGAAGATGGTTTATCTCGTTATCAAAAGAGATGGCCGACAACTCTTTTGCGATGGACAAAAGATTGTCAATGCTGTTACAAAAGCAGCCAATGCGGCTAAAGAAGATCTTGATGCATCTTTTATTGCCACTCAGGTTCTGGATGAGTGTAGTTCCCTGGGACAAAGAGCTGTCGATGTTGAAACTATTCAAGACACTGTTGAAAGAGTTCTTATTAAAAACAACCACAGTAAAACTGCCAAAGCTTATATCCTTTACCGGGAACAAAGGCGCAAAGTAAGGGAAGAGCAAGTTCTAATTAGTGCGGTTCAAAACTTGTTTCACGACTATTTGGATGAGCGGACATGGTTAATAAAAGAGAATGCCAACACACGTAAATCGATAAACGGGATGAATAACTACATCCGTGAACAGTTTACCCGCCACTACTATCTAAATGAAGTTTACCCTAAAGAGATCAGAGAAGCTCACCTTGGCGGTGATTTTCATATCCACGATTTGGGTTTTTACGGTCCCTATTGCTGTGGGTGGGATTTGCAACAACTGGTTACACTCGGTTTTGGCGGCATTGACGGCAAAGTATCGTCACGCCCGGCAAAACACTTTCGCTCGTTGTTAGGCCAAATTGTAAATGCAACGTTTACAACCCAGGGAGAGTGTGCTGGAGCGCAAGCTTGGTCTTCGATAGATACTTATTGTGCCCCATTTATCCGCTACGACAACTTAACTTACAAAGAGGTAAAACAGGCTCTTCAAGAGTTTGTCTTTAACCTCAATGTCCCCACAAGGGTCGGTTTTCAGTGTCCTTTTAGCAATCTGACCTTTGATTTAGTTGTCCCCAAAAGGATGCAAGATCAGAATGTAATTGTCGGGGGTGTTGTTCAGGATGAAACTTATAGAGAGTTTCAGGAAGAACTAAATCTGTTTAATCTCGCTTTCTGTGAAGTTATGATGGAAGGGGATGCTTCACAAAGACCGTTCACTTTTCCGATACCAACAATTAATGTCACCAAAGAGTTTGATTGGAATACAAGCGTTGCCGATGCAATTATGAAAATGGCATGTAAGTATGGAACTCCCTACTTTTCTAACTATGTTTCAAGTGATTTAGATCCCGAAGATGCTCTTTCAATGTGTTGCCGCCTCCGTTTGGATACAACCGAACTGAGAAAACGGGGAGGGGGATTGTTTGGCTCTAACCCATTAACAGGTTCGATCGGTGTTGTCACTTTGAATCTGCCCCGAATTGGGTATCTGGCTAAAGATGAAGAGGATTATAAGAAAAGAGTTGTAGAGCTTGCCGATTTAGCGGCAGAGAGTTTAGCCCTGAAACGAAAAATCATAGAATACGAAAGTGAAAGGGGAATGTATCCCTTCAGCACCCGGTGGTTGAATTCTATTAAACAAAGGGAAGGCACCTATTGGGCCAACCATTTCTCTACCATCGGCGTTGTCGGAATGCAAGAGTCCCTCTTAAATTTCTTTGGCGCCAAAGAGAGTTTAACAACTGAAAAAGGGCAAACCTTTGCCCTTGAAATCATAGATTTGTTAAACGGTAAAATAAAAGAGTACCAAAAGCGGTATGAGACATTCTTCAATTTGGAAGCAACTCCGGCAGAAGGGACAAGTTATCGGTTAGCAGCTTTGGACAAAGAAAAATATCCTGGGATTATTTGTAGCGGAACAGATGCTTTTTATTACACAAACTCAACCCAGCTGCCGGTAAATTACACTACCGATATCTTTGAAGTTCTCGATTTGCAGGATGAACTGCAAAGTTCTTATACGGGTGGAACTGTTTTACACCTCTATCTGGGAGAGAGAATTGAAGAAATTGAAGTTGCCAAAACTCTGTTACAAACAATTTTTAAGAATTATAAACTGCCGTATGTCTCTTTAACACCAACGTTCTCTACCTGTAGTGACCACGGTTATCTGGATGGGGAACAACCGATTTGTCCTACCTGTGGCAAAAAGACAGAAGTATGGACCAGAGTTGTCGGCTATCTGAGACCGGTTGGTGATTTCCACGTCGGCAAGAAAGAGGAGTATAAAGAACGTCTTGTTTATAAGGTAGCGCAGTGAATATAGCGGCTGTCGAAAAAATTTCTTTATTGGATTACCCAAAAGTAGTCAGCGCCCTTGTTTTTACGCAAGGGTGCAACTACGACTGTTTTTACTGTCATAATCGTCTTTTAATAGCGAAACATAAAAAAGACGAGAGTCAAAAGACGTTGGAATTTTTAAAAAAACGGATTGGAAAGTTGCAAGGAGTCGTTATAACCGGAGGTGAACCGACAATACAAAGTAATCTAATCCCTTTTATCACAGAGTGTAAAAATTTAGGTTACCTGATAAAACTCGACACAAACGGCAGCAATCCACAACTGTTAAAAGAATTAATAGCGGACAATCTGCTTGATTATGTTGCTTTGGATGTTAAAACTACCGCAAACTCATACAAAGAAGTTTGTGGGCTGAAGGCAGATTATAAAAAAGTTGAGAATTCTTTGAACATCTTAAAAAGATCAAAATTAGAGTGGGAAGTTCGGACAACCCTTTATCCAACGATGACACTAACAGATTCAACAGAAATTAGCCAACAAATAAAAGAGGTTCCTTTATGGCGTCTTAATCTATACCGCATCCCCATTCTTTACAAAAAAGGGGATGAGATGTTGGTTAACAGCAGGGCTCTGAGTAAAAGCGAAGTCACCGGATATTTTGAAAATTATAAGGGAAAATATATCATTGCATGAAGGCCTCTGTTTTTAGAAACTATCAACAGGAAAAAGCGACAAACTTATCAAAAAAGATGGCCCAATTTTTGCCTATATAATTGACACTTAATCGATAAAAATATATCTTATAGGCATGAATAAAATTGATGTCGAATTTTGTATGGGAAGCTCGTGCTTTGCCCGGGGGAATGCTAAGGCCCTTGAGTATATAGAGGCATTTTTAGAGGTTAACAAATTGACTGAAAGGGTCAATTTACGTGGTAATCTCTGCCTTGGAACCTGTTCGGAAGGTCCGAATATTAGAATTAACGGAAACTTAATCTCCAATGTCAATCCTGAGTATGCAGTCTCTCTGCTGCAACAGTATTTAGAAGCCGGAAAGGAGGAAAGTTGTGGGTAAAGGTAATCCAAGACTCTATCCGATTTACACCGAATTAACCGAGTGCCGTGATTGCTATAAATGTGTAAGGGTATGTCCCGTTAAAGCAATTCAGGTTGTTGATCAAAGAGCTACCGTGGTACGCCAACGGTGTATAACCTGTGGTAAATGTGTAGATATTTGCCCCTCTCATGCAAAGAAAATCAGAACCGATGTTCAGAGAGCCAAAAACCTTATAAATACCAATAAACGGGTTATTGCCTCACTGGCGCCCTCTTATGCATCTGAGTTTCCGACAACAAAAGAGGCTCTTTTAGTCGCTTTAAAAAAGCTCGGTTTTAGCGATATCTCGGAGACTGCCATCGGAGCGACTCTGGTTTCATCAGCTGTCGATAAATTTATTGAGAGAGGGGAAGCAAGTAATACTATCTCAAGTGCATGTCCTGCCGTTGTAGAACTTGTCCATCGCTACCATCCAGACTTAGTAAAAAATCTCTCTGCTGTCCCCTCTCCTTTACAGACCCATTGTGCCTATTTGCGCCACCTTTACGGAGATGATATTAAAGTTGTTTTTATCGGTCCCTGTATTGCCAAAAAAGTAGAAGCTGATCAAAACCCCGGTTATCCCGATATAGCTTTAACATTCAGAGAGCTCAAACAGTGGCTGGATGAAGAACATATTGATTTAGATGCGTTGAATAACGATGATTTGGTTTTTGAAAAGCTGATTCCTTTTGAAGCTGCAGAGAGCACCCTTTATTCGGTTGAGGGGGGAATGATTGCCTCTTTTGCCATCGGTAAAGACCCGTTTCAAGACCAGGCGGTCTCTGTTTCGGGAGTTGAGCAAATAATGATGACCCTTAATGAACTTAAAAAAGTGAATAATCCAAACAGCCCATTTTTGGAACTTCTCAGTTGTGAAGGGGGTTGTGTTAACGGACCGGGCAGAAGTCATTTTAGCTCACCGGCAATAAACAAAGCCAATGCCTCTAAGTTTACTAAAACTAGAATTTCAACGAGAAAAGAAAAGGGTGGCTCCTATACCACCTTTGTCTCTGAATTGGTCGACAAAGGGTATAAAATCCTTGCAAATGAGGCCCCCGCAAGGGGATTTGCGATTGAGGCAACACCAAAAAGTAAATTTAGCGAAGAACAAATTCATAAAGCATTGGAGCAGTTGGGAAAACACGATATAGCCGATGAACTTAACTGCGGAGGGTGTGGTTACAACTCTTGTCGCGATATGGCTGTCGCTTATCTTGAAGGGATGGCAGAACAGGAGATGTGTGTTACCAGGATGCGTAAATTGGCCCAAAGCAAAGTTGATGTTTTACTGAGAACTCTGCCGATGGGTGTTGTAATTGTTGATCGACATTTAAATATAATGGATTGTAACAGTGCTTTTTTACATCTATTCACCGATTTAGAAAGCGATTTGACAGATCGGGGTGTCGATAAAATCTCCGGTTTGCCGTTGAAAAACTTTGTCCCTTTTTACGGGGGATTTGCCAATCAGTTTGAACCGAATGCAAAGCTGAGGGAATACCGCCTCCATTATAAGGATAAATTTTTAAAAGTAACATTTTTCAGTATTGAAAATCACCGCTTAGTCGGCGCAATTTTCCAAGATGTTACAACTCCCACTGTCAGAAGGGAAACCGTTGTTAAAAAAGCCGATGCCGTAATACAAAAATCACTTGAGACTGTGCAGCAAATAGCCTCTTTACTGGGTGAGAATGCAGCCGAAACAGAAATTATGCTTAACTCATTAATAGAGGCTTTTCAAGTTCCTTATAAAGAGACCAGTGAAGCTTTCACTGCCGATTTAGAGAAAAGGAAATCATGATGGAGATTAATTTCATCGATGTTGATTACAGCCAAAGCTTCAAAGAGGGGCAGAAAATATCAGGAGATGTATTTTTGCAAACCCGCGAAAGTTCAGTTGACCATGTGGTTTGTACTCTCAGTGACGGTCTAGGCAGTGGGGTAAAAGCCAATGTCTTGGCTAATTTGACTGCCAACATGGCTCATAGGCTCTCATTCAGTCCCCTCAATCTCTCCAAATCGGCAAAAATAATTATGAACACTCTCCCTGTTTGCAGTCAGAGAAAAATCAGCTACTCAACTTTCACAATTGCCGATATCCGTAATACAGCAGAAAAAAAGATAAACGTGCAACTTGTCGAGTATGATAACCCCAACGCCCTCTACTTTAAAAAAGAGAAACTGATTAAATTAACTCCTCAGAAAATTAACCTCCAAAGAGAAGGTGCCCAAAAAGAAGAAGTAATCAGAATATGCTCTTTTGACATGGAGGAGGGGGATCGCCTAATAATGTTTACCGACGGGGTAACCCAGTCCGGTATGGGCAAAGGTTTTGCATTGGGGTGGCGGGAGGAGGGAGTTGCCACTTACATTGCAAGTTTGATAAAAGAAGACCCAAACATCTCATCACGAAGATTAGCTGAGGCAATAAACAAAAAAGCACTCTCCTTGGATGGCTTTGGTGCCCAAGATGATATCACCTGCGCAGCAATTTATATCAGAAAACCCCGTAAAACACTTGTTGTGACTGGTCCTCCGTTCACTAAAGAGAAAGATTATCTGTTGGCTAAAAAAATTGAAGAGTTTGAGGGTAAAAAGATTGTCAGCGGGGGAACAACAGCCCAAATAGTGGGCAGATTGTTTGATAAAAAAGTGAGTGTTGATTTATCCAGTTGGTCTGCCACAGTTCCTCCCTCTTCAACTATGGAAGGAATTGATTTAATAACCGAGGGGATGTTAACCCTCAGTAAAGTTGCAACTGCCCTTGAAGAGAAAAAAGATCCTAACAGGATGGCTAATGATGCTGTAAAGAAGTTTGTCAGCCTCCTTTTAGACAGCGACCATGTCTCTTTCATAGTAGGAACGAAAATAAACGAAGCTCATCAAGATCCAAGTATTCCGGTCGAAATAGGGATACGCCGTTCAATCGTCGGGCGATTGAGGACAGCACTTGAACAAATTTATCTGAAAGAAACTACGTTGGAATATATCTGAAAAAGAGGAATAAAAGATGAACGAAAAGAAAATTGAAGTAAAGATTTGTGTCGGAACAGCATGTTTTGTCCAAGGGGGAGCAGACCTGCTTCTTTACAAAGAGTTTTTAGATTCCTCAATTTTAGAAAGGTGTCACTTTGAGGGAACATCATGTTTGGAAAGTTGCAAAAATGAGAAGCCAAATGTTAGATCTCCTTTTGTTGAAATAGACGGAACAATTTATGGAAATGTTAACCCACAGTTACTGAAAGAATTGTTGGAGGAGGCTTTAGATGCTGGAAATTAATAACCAATATACCCTTATGAAGCGGAGAATTGATACCGAACTTCTCAAGCTTTATTTTAACGGCGATTTAGAGAAATCGATCGATTATTTGCCGATAGACATAATTCCCCGTGACAGGGATGCCAGCAGATGTTGCCTTTATAAAGAACGGGCAATGGTCCGTTATCGAATAATGGCACTTTTGGGGGTGGATATAGAGAAGGAAGATGACGAGTACAAAAGCTTAAAAGAGTTTGCCTGTAACTCTTTAAATAAAAAAATCGAGGTGTTTCCGACACTTACTACCATCAAAGAGAGTTGCAGCGGGTGTCCTGATGAGCAGTTTAAAATAACAGAGAGTTGCAGAGGTTGTTTTGCACGCCCCTGTCTGGAAAATTGTCCTAAAGATGCAATAACATTTGTTAACGGTAAGGCACAGATAGTAGAAGAGTTGTGTATCAAATGCGGAAAGTGTCTCAATGTATGTCCCTTTCATGCCGTAATTCATATTCCGGTTCCTTGCGAAGCATCCTGTCCGGTCGATGCCGTACATAAAAATAGTGAAGGAGTCGTTGAGATAGACCATGAAAAATGTGTCGATTGCGGTCACTGTTCGCGTTCATGTCCTTTTGGAGCCATAGTTGAAAGAAGCTCTCTGATGCATGTCGCCAAAATGCTGAAAGGGGAAGAAACTGTTGTGGCAATGATTGCCCCCGCTATAGAGGGACAGTTTCCCGGGACGTTGGATCAAATAATTTCTGCCATTAAAAAACTTAATTTCAGTGATGTTGTTGAAGTTGCCGAAGGTGCCTATATCACGGCAAATCATGAAGCCCAAGAACTTAAGGAGAGAAAAGGATCTTTTATGACAACCAGCTGTTGCCCCGCCTACGTAAGTTTAGTCGAAAAGCATATTCCCTTTTTAAAAGAGAACGTTTCAACGGCGCTATCTCCGATGGCTTACGCAGCATTGTTGTGTAAAGAAAGATATAAGGATGCAAAAATAGTCTTTATAGGGCCCTGTTTAGCAAAGAAGGCCGAAGCTGCAAAACTTGGAACCATCGATGCGGTAATTACATTTTCCGAACTGGCTTCCCTTTTTATCGCAAAAGATATAGATGTAAACAAAGAGGAAAAAACGGCTCCCTCAGACGATAAATATTACAGTGAATGTCGGGACTTTGCTTTTTCCACCGGGGTAGGACAATCGGTAATGCGCTATAGCGAAAAGATAATTAATATTGAAAACATAGACGGTGTTGACAAGAAAAATTACAGAGTAATGAAAACTTGGGCTAAAAAAGCCCCACAGGCTGATTTGGTTGAAGTAATGTACTGTGAGGGAGGATGTTTAGCCGGTCCCGGTGTTCTGGTTAATCCCAAAATTGCAATGCGCTTGAGAAATGCCGCAACAGTAGAGAAGGTGGTTACGGATGACAACAGAGAGAAAAAACGAGCTTGAAGTCATTAAGTCATTAATCGGTAATCCCACTGCTGCTTTACAAAGGCTTTCTGCCCTTTGTAATGTAGCAGCATATTTAAACTCTATTCTGAAAGAGATTAACTGGGTTGGTTTTTATATTGTCGGTGAAGATAAGAGACTCCATGTCGGTCCTTTTCAAGGAAAAGTAGCCTGCAGTGAATTGGAATGGAACAAAGGAGTTTGTGCAACTGCCTGGAGATCTAAAAAAAGTGTAGTAGTTGACGATGTCTCTAAGTTTGAGGGGCATATAGCCTGTGACAGTGAGAGTAAAAGTGAATTGGTTGTCCCTATTATCAATAATGACAAAGTTGTTGCGGTTTTAGATGTCGACAGCCCCCTTTTAAACAATTTTACAATCTCAGATGTAAATTTTCTTGAAAAAGTTGGGCAGTTAGTATCTGAATTATTTAGCTTCTCTTGACACAACCATTTTTCATTAACATTATAAAGTCAGTAGCAATGACGAAGACGAGTAGCCGAATAAAGTTGTCTTAGAGAGGATGTCCTTCTGATTAAATAGTTAGATGGGTGAGAGATATCTGTCAGCCTCCGGTGAAAACCCCTTCCGAGCTGTGGGTCGAACAATTTTTCAGTAGATCCACCGTGTTTCCTACGCAATGGAGAAAATTGAGTGCCTGTAGCAATACGGGAAGTAAGGTGGAACCGCGGAAACATGTACCTCCATGTTCTCGTCCTTACCTAGCCCTAAATGGGATTGGTGGATAAGAATGTGGAGGATTTTTAATTTGTATGGTTAAAAGAGGAGAAGCTATGGACGAGAAATTATTGAAAGTGAGACACTCTATGAGTCACGTTATGGCCGAAGCGGTTTTAGAGATGTTTCCTACCGCTCAAATAGCTATTGGTCCGGCAATAGAGAATGGATTTTATTACGACTTTGAGTTACCTAGGTCTCTGACAAGTGAAGATTTAGATGAGATAAGTTCTAGGATGAGAGATATTATTAAAGCCGACAAAAAAATTGTAAGGTCGGTTGTTTCACGAAAAGAAGCACACAAGATATTTGGTGACCAAGTTTATAAACAAGAACTTATCGATGCTATAGAAGAGGATCAGGAAGTGAGTTTATATTCTCAGGGTGGATTTACAGACCTCTGTAAAGGGCCTCACGTAGAATCGACCAAAGAACTCAATCCCGATGCCTTTAAGCTATTGAATATTGCAGGGGCTTATTGGAGAGGCAAAGAGACCAATCCGATGTTGACCCGAATTTACGGAACTGCTTGGAATAATCCTAAAGAGTTGCGCCTTTACCTACAAAAATTAGAAGAGATTGAAAAAAGAGACCACCGAAAGCTCGGTAAAGAACTTGATCTGTTTAGCTTCCACGAAGAAGCCGGTCCCGGTTTAGTCTACTGGCACCCTAAAGGGGCCAGAGTCAGAATGATCATAGAGGAGTTTTGGAAAAAACAACACTATGCCAACGGTTATGAGATGGTTTATACCCCACACGTTGGAAAAATGTGGCTTTGGGAGACCAGCGGACACCTTGGATTTTATAAAGATGGGATGTTTCCCCCAATGGAGATGGATAAGTCAGATTACTATACCAAACCGATGAACTGCCCTTTTCATATCATGATTTATCGTAACTCAAGTCGCTCCTACCGCGATTTACCATTTAGATGGGCAGAGCTGGGAACTGTATACAGGTATGAAAAGGCAGGAGCTCTGCATGGATTGCTCAGAGTTCGGGGCTTTACCCAAGACGATGCCCACATTTTCTGTACTCCCCAACAGATGGACTCTGAAATTGAAGAGGTTCTCCGTTTCAGCCTCTTTATGCTGCGCTCTTTTGGCTTTGAGGAGATAAATGCCTATCTGTCTACAAGACCTGAACATAGTGTGGGAGAGCAACAAAGGTGGGACGATGCCACCGAAGCTCTTAGAAGAGCAATTGTAAAAGAGGGCTTAAGTTACGAAATAGATGAAGGCGGCGGTGCTTTTTATGGCCCGAAAATCGATTTAAAAATTAAAGATGCTCTGGGAAGAGAGTGGCAATTATCAACA
>JBAYOE010000011.1:0-18298 GCA_041678405.1 Sphaerochaetaceae bacterium
CCCACAACTACGATGAGAACTGCGTTGCTTATACCGGAACCCATGACAACGATACGACAGTCGGATGGTATTCTAAACTTGATGAGAGGCTGAAAGATCTAATCAGGCGGTATCTCAGCTGTGACGATTACTCGGTAGTATGGCATCTGATGCGTTCGGTTATGGCATCAAGTGCCCAAATTGCAATTCTGCCGATGCAGGATTTGTTGGCTCTCGATTCTGATTCTAGGATGAATAAGCCCGGAACATGCGGCGATCCAAATTGGGCTTGGAGGCTGACAGATAATCAGCTTAACGATGAGATTAAGTGGCGGTTAAAAGAGATCAGCCAGATTTTTGGCCGTGACGGCTCCTACAAAGATGTAAAAGAGTTATTTAAGATTTAGGACTTCCAAATTCTTTAATGGGTGGATGTTTAAGATATTATCATACCACCCTTTAACGATGTCTGTTGACACTATGTTTGTGGTTATTCCGTGATAAATCGGAATAACAACAGCTTCATCCAATAAATAACGGTGAGCTTTTTCAATCAGAACTTCCCTTTGTTGTTCATCCTCAGATGTCATGGCAGTACTTAACAGTCGGTCATAAGCATTGTCATTGTAATTTGCCAGGTTATAACCACTGGAACCATTAAAAAGGTTTAAAAAAGCAAACGGGTCGAGTATATCGCCAATCCAGGTAATGAAAGCAAAATCGTAAGGGCTTTGGCTGGGGTAGCGTGAATACATCCCGAGGGGCACGACATCAAGAATGACGGTTATGCCCAACTTCTGGCTCCAGATATCGGCTATCTTTTGGGCCGATTCAAATATCTTGGCACCTCTGTGAACAGCCATGTTTAAATCAGGAAGCCCGGCACCGTAGGGAAAACCCTCGTCACTTAAAATTTTATAAGAACCTGCTTCGTCAACTTCATCAATAAATTCAAAAGATAAAGAGTCTGGAATTAACCTGTCGGTAGGAAATATTTGGCCGCTCTCTCTCCTTATCTGATCCCAAGGTATTAACTTAACGAGTGCTTTTCGAATTGAATCTTTAGCATAAGGTCCTTTGCTGTTGCTAAAATAATAAAACCCGGTTGAATATTCGCTGGCCATGTGAAGGTCACTCTCTTTTGACAACAGCTGCACCGGGATATATGCTAAAGACCAGTGAACTTTTTTGTCCAGATAAGATTCAATCAGTTTTAAAGGTTCCAAATAGATGAATTTTATATAATCACTGGGAACGTTAATATAATCTCTGTACCATTTGTTTTTCTCTAAAATTATTTGGTTGTCAGAGAGAAGCTTAACGGTATAGGCTCCGCTTGTAATCAAAGACTCCCCATTTAAAGGTTCTTTGGCTTTTCTCACACTCTCATGAAGAGCACTAAAGGGGCTTGTTGCTAAAAGAGCCGGCAGATAAGGGACAGGGTAATCTAATTTTATCTCCAGCAGGTGTTGTCCGATGGCTTTTAAGCCGACGGCAGAACGATTCACTTTTGCCTCTAAATAGTCTCTGACGCCACTGACACACTCCAGTAACGATAATAGGTAAGAGTTGGTGCTGCTAAAGCGATCCAGCAGATAGAACCACGAATCGATAAATGTAGCTGCACTTATAAGTTCACCGTTGGAAAATCGGGCATTTTCATCTAAATAGAACGTCCATCTCAAGCTGTCGGCGCTGATTGAGTAAGTTTTTGCAATAGCCGGAATAGGTTTTGCGGTTTGTGGATCAAAACTGAAAAGTCCCTCGAAAAGGCCCTCCAAGATTAAGAGACTGGTGGCATCAGTAGCTTCCGACGGATTTAAAAAAAGTGTGTCTTCACTGGGATTTAGGGCTATGACAAATGTTGAGCTCTCATCCAATGGGGGATAAGAGGGCACCTCTAAAACCTCGCGGGCTCCTTTAGAGGGCAGGGAAAAAGTAAGGACAAAAAGCAATGTAAAACCGAGAAGAAGTTTCTTCATACAAACTCCTTCTCGATTAATGAAACAACATCGTTTAATTGGTTTTTAAAGGTACTCTCTTTATCAGAAGATCCCTCCAGCAAAGCATGTTTAAGATTTTTAATATCATATTTTTGATTTTTCAAAGAGTCCTTTAAGTAGTTTATCAACTCAACCGAGAGTGCATCACTGAATATCTCCACCTCTTTGATGATAGAGGAGTGGACACCTAAATTTAATTCAATCCTGCCCCACTCAAAACGATTGGCAATCAGGTGGCTGAAATTTGGAGTTCGCCCAAAGCGCCACTGCCAATCTGAATAGAGTTTGTAAGTCTCATAAAGAGAACTCTCTTTCGATAACCTCTCAATTGTGAGGTCTTCTATCGAGCATCTCTCTTTATACGTTTTAAAGAATGTCTCAATGAGTGCTTTGGAGAGATTTTCATGATTAAGGGTAGGGTTAAACTGGGTAAGATTAGCCACTCTTGAGGCAACAGAACGTACCCCTTTGGAGATAAGCTTCTCTTTGTCGGGAGTCAGATAGTTCATTATTGAGCCTAATTTGGCATCAATGAGGAGAGTTCCGTGGTGGAAAGCTTTTTTGGTGGTTACTCTAAAAGCGCTCCCCGATACTTTCTTATCATCGACGATGATATCGTTACGACCTGAATAAAGGGCAGTTATTCCAAACTCCTTTAACGCTTCGGTTATAATTGCAAAGTTTTGCTTCGGGTCGTAGAGCTCTTTTTTAGACATAAAAGTAAAGTTGGTGTTTCCCAGATCGTGGTAAACAGCTCCCCCTCCGCTTTGGCGTCGGGCTAAAAGAACCCCATCTTTTTCCATAGTCTCCAAATTGCATTCACTCCAAGGGTTTTGAAAGCGTCCGATGACAACACAGGGGCTGTTTCGCCATAAAAAGAGGAGATGGTCAGCTTCGTTAAAAGAGTCAAAAAGCCACTCTTCGGTGGCAAGATTAAACCAAGGATTGTGGTGCTCGGCAGTAAACACTCTAACTTTAGCCATTAAGAACCCCTCAATTGTTACACATTTATGATACTGTGTTTACACGGAGGTGGCAACATCCTATACTCCGAGTTGTGAATATCATCTTATTTGAAACTCTTGATAAAAATAATCTCATTGATAAAGAGGACTTTCGCTTTCATCATATTTTGAAAGTTCTGAAGCTTAAAGAGGGGGATTTTTTTAAGCTGGGAATTGTTAACGGCATCAGTGGCAAGGCCCAAATAATAAAAATTGATGAGAGAGGGATTACCTACAATCTTCAATCAACTGAAACCGAGAGTTACCCAATTCCCATGACATTGCTGGTTGGACAAGTCAGACCTATAAGTATGAAAAGGATATTGCGCGACAGCGCAAGTTTCGGCGTTAAAAACATTATTGTCAGTGGTTGCGATACTTCCGAACGCTCCTACAAAGAAGCTAAGCTATACACACAGGGTGAGTACAAAAAGTATCTTTTGGACGGTGCAATGCAATCGGGCCAAACATCAATTCCCTCTCTAACTTTAGTTGATGAGTTACCTATTGCTCTTTCTATTGAGAATAATCCAAATGTCCTTAAAGTTGTGTTGGATATCGATACCTCTTTTCCCTCAATCTCAAAGATTGGAGAGATTGCTGGTGAGGTTATTGTTGCCATAGGCCCAGAAAGGGGCTGGAGTGAAAAAGAGAGAGAATTGTTTAAAGACAGCGGTTACTCATTTTACCGCATGGGTAAAAGAATTTTACGAACCGAAACTGCCTGCTGTAGCGCTATAGCTTTGGTTCTGTCCCAGATGGGAGTAATCTGAATCCAATTGCTTGGAGACTGATTTTGTGGCACTATTGAGTGGTTAATTTAGGAGGAGAGGATGGCACACTGTGTTATTGATGAAGCTGAGGCTATTTTAGATAAAGAATTTCCAGTTTTGGACAAAGGGTTTGTCCGGCTTGTTGATTATTTGGGATCTGATTCGCGGATTGTTCAGGCGGCCAGAGTCTCTTACGGAGAGGGGACTAAAACGTATAGGCAAGACAAGGGGCTGATTAATTACCTGATGCGTAATGACCACACTTCCCCTTTTGAACAAGTCAGTTTTACTTTTCACATTAAGATGCCCATCTTTGTTGCCAGGCAGTGGATACGCCACCGAACAGCCAAAGTCAATGAGATATCGGGGCGCTACAGCATAATGGCTGACGAAGCCTACATTCCTGCTTTGAAAGATATAAACAAACAGAGTGAAGATAATAAACAGGGGCGCTCCGAAGAGGTTTTAGATATCGAATTACAAAAACAAGTTGCCGCCATTATTGAAGAAGACCAACAAAGGGCTTTTGAGACTTACCACAAATTACTCGATTTGGGGATTGCCAGAGAACTGGCTAGGATAAACCTTCCTCTGAGTTTGTATACCCAGTGGTACTGGACTATGGATTTACACAACCTCTTTCATTTCTTAAAACTCAGATTGGACAGTCACGCCCAATATGAGATAAGAGTTTACGCTCAAACTATTTTAGAGATTATTAAAAAGGTGTGTCCGTTAGCTACCGAAGCATTTGAAGAGCAGAGTCTCAACGGAAAAAGATTCAGCTTAAAAGAGGTGGAAGGGCTTAAAGAGTTAATTGAGGGTAAAGAGCTCTCTTTAGACGGCAGAGACCGCGTAATATTCGAAGAGAAGCTTATTTAGAGCCTCTTTTTTCCCTTTTTTTTGCTCTTAACCTCAGGCAAAACCAGCCGTTGATTCAATAATTCAGGGTTGTTCAGGTAGTGCTGTAAGACACCTATTGATTTAATAAAATAGAACCCATCGGCAATTCTTTCGTCTAAAGTCACTCCGATTTCCATTGAATCGGCAAACGTCCTTGTCCCCTCATCATCAACTATGCGGCGTCTCTTTAAAGCTCCCATCGTGACAAAAATACTGGTTGTTCCCCACTCATAAAGGTGATGGTGGGGGCTTCCTAAAAGGTTTATACTTCCCAAATTAGCAACAAAAGCAGAGACATGAAGACCGTCGGCGTCCCTTAGGGCTTTGGGAGCAACTCCTTTTTTATCAAGATAACGCAGTATTGCAGCCAAGAAGCGGATAATCCAACTGGGAAATTTTAAGAAGAATTCAATTGCTTTATCGGTATCGTTGCCGTCTGTCCCTTTGCGAGATTTGACAATGGTTTCGTTTATGGTTTTAGCAACCTCTTCAAATGTCATATCAGGTTCAAAGTAAATAACAGCCGAATGCTCGGGAGCTTCATCGGTATAATCTTCTTTTACAACAAAGTTGAGTGAGAGTTCGTTTCTTTGCCAATACTTATAGTTCATAATGAAGCGGTTGAGATGGGGACGAACTGCAATTGTCCGTATAAGTGCTGCCAGAAATAGTTCGAAAACTCGGTACTGGTGGTCAGAGGGGCTCTCTTTGTTTAGTTTCTTTATAAACTGAACCCCTTTTGTTAAGTCAACACTAAATTGATGATAAACTACCGAACCATTACGGGTCGGCATGATATAAGGAAATATCCTTTTATAAGGGTCTATATCTTTAACGTAGGTAGCATCATTTCTCCGCTTCATAAATGTTTTCCTTACAATCTATAATAGTTTGTCAATTATCGAGTGGATAAGCCTATTTTGTCAATCTGTGTATTGCATTTAAAGATTTAAGGAAAGGAAATAACTTTTTTTCATGGCATCCTCAAAATCTTTGTTTGAATTATAAGAGTAACCAAAAACCGGTTCCCATAACTGCGGTTTCTCCATACACAGATAGAAAAAAGGGTGTTGACCTTCTCTCCAAGATTGCGGAAAGGCGTTAAAGAGTCTCTTAAATAGGGTAATTTTCAGCTGGTCGCTGTAGGAGTATTTACCTGCGATTTCAAAAAACTCCATCTGCAGAATACGGCTTTTATTTTTACTTGAGCGTAACTCTCTCAGAACTTCTTTTGTGAATGTTAGAGTCCCAAAAGAGAACATAGTCAGTTCTTGAGGTGCAAAAAGGGTGGTTACTTTTTCAATTACACCCTCATACTCCTCCTGCCACCTGTCAAAATGAACCACTGGGTGGAGATGAAAGCCGATGGCAATTCCCTTGTCAGCCGCCTCTCTGGCCGCTTCTAACCTTTTGTCGAGTGAACTTGTTCCGTGTTCCTCTTTGTCTATAACAGTCGGTGCATTTAAAGACCAAGTCGCTACTATATTTTTTAAGTTGCTTAAATTATTAATCCAATCGGTTCTCGAAGATTTTGTTTTTAACTCAATTACTACCTTCTGATGCTTTAGAGCAAACTCCCTAAGGGCATCTAAAATGCCGTGTTTGTTCCCCCATAAAAGGGAGTCGCTTGATTGTCCGGTTCCTATGTGCCAGCAATTTTTTGGTAATTCTAAATTCAATAGACGTTCTTTAATATTGGAGGCAAAAAGGATTTGATTATTGTGATAAAAAGATTGAATGGAACAGTAAGAGCAGCCAAAGCCACATTGACGGACAACATCCAAGGTTAAAAGATTGCAGCATCTGGTCTGCTCGCCCTCTGCGGGGCAGGGACACCGACCTAATAAGTTTCCGTAATCAAACGACTCAACAATTATATCTTTCTCTTTTTTTAAGTAGTCGGACTTAAAATTTTTATAATCTGTGGGTTCTCTTCTAATAGCCTCTATTTTCTCTAAAAGGGTATTAAATGCCCACTTTGTTTTGTTTTTACCCTCAACATTTGGATTTGGGTTTTCACTCCAGAAGTCACTTAAAGAGCCTACATCCCACTGCCTCAATTCAACAGCCGTTTGAATTAAAATCCGTAACTGTTGAAAGGAAAATCTGTGATTAGCAGCTAATTCGTTGATAAAATTCCTATCTTGGTCGTTGAGAGCTTTGCTTAAAGGGTACTTTTCAAACTCTTGCATCATTGAGCCATTGTAGAGCTAATATTGCATTTTCTTCAATCGGTAGGTATGCTCAAAATGGTATGCAGGAGAGAGCAAAAGAACAGGCAAAAGCACTACCTCATCTACCCGGTGTCTATTTAATGAAAGACAGCTCGGAGAAGATAATTTATGTCGGTAAAGCTAAAGATCTGCGGCATAGGGTGACAAGCTACTTCTTAGGCGGAAAAGATGTAAAGACCTCCTTTTTAGTTAGTAAAATCGACTCCATAGAGTACATTATTACGGGAAATGAGTATGAAGCTTTAGTCTTAGAGAATAATTTAATAAAAAAATATAATCCCCATTACAATATCTCCCTAAAGGATGGAAAAAGTTATCCCCTGATTAGGATAACCAACGAACCTTTCCCCAAAGTGTTTAAAACCAGAAGGATAATCCACGACGGTTCTGAGTACTACGGTCCTTATCCTGATGGTAAAAGCTTGACCCAATATCTTGATTTGATTGAGAAAATGTTTCCTCTCAGAAAGTGTGGTATTCCTCTGAAAAAGAGGTATACCCCCTGCCTGTACTACCATATCGGTCGTTGTTGCGGACCGTGTGCCAATTTGGTAAGTGAAAAAGAGTATGCCCAACATATAAACAAAGTCAGAGCTTTCTTACAGGGTAAAGATGATGAGTTAATCAGATTAGTTAAAGAGCAGATGCTTTTAGCATCCAAAGAACAGAAGTACGAACTTGCTGCTGAAAAACGGGATCTCTTGATTGCTTTGGAGAATGTTTCAAAGGCTCAGCAAGTGGAGGATTTTTCTGCCGAGAGCAGAGATTACGCAGCCTGCGAAATGCGGATGCACCTAGCGGCAGTATCGATAATGCAGATAAGAGATGGGAAACTGATGGGTAAAGCACTTTACAGGGCAGAGACCTTTGGAGATGAGACTGAAACTCTTTTAAACTTTTTGGTTCAATACTATGGGGATGGGGGAAACAGGCCAAAGCAGCTCTATGTCTCTCACGATGTAGACAGTAACTTAATCGGGACTTATTTCAACCGTGATTTAAATCTCCCTATTGAAGTTAATCTTCCAAAAGAGGGTAAACATTACCGTATTCTGAGAATGGCAGGTGAAAATGCAGCCAGGGATGTTGAAAAGAGGTTAAAGAGCAAAGAAAATCCCGAAGCTTTGGAGGAGCTGATGGAAGTTTTGAATCTTGAGAACCCTCCCAAGCTGATTGAAGGTTTTGATATCTCCCATCTGAGTGGCAAGTATACTGTTGCTTCACTGATCTCATTTGTCGACGGACATCCAGAACCAAAGAACTACAGACGGTTTAATATAAAAAGTTTAGGTGGCAAAGTTGATGATTACAAATCAATAAAAGAGGCCGTCAGCCGACGTTACAGCCGAGTCATTAAAGAAAAACGGCCACTGCCCGATCTGATTATGGTAGACGGGGGTAAAGGACAGGTTAATGCCGCCAAAGAGGCTCTTATCCCGTTGGGCTTGGATGCCATAAGTGTGGTTGGTTTGGCAGAAGAGTTTGAGGAGATCTATTTTGACGATGACCGAAAAGCTCTCAGGTTGGAGCGGACAAACAGTGCCTTAAAGGTTTTGATAGCTATCAGAGATGAGGCTCATCGGTTTGCCAATGCCCTAAGTCTTCAACAAAGATCAAAAGAGGCAACTTTTTCTTTATTGGAGTCTATAAATGGGATAGGCCCTTCAAGGAGTAAAAAAATAATGCAAAGTTTTAACTCTTTGGAGGAGATGCTGGAATTATCTGCCCAAGATATTGCCAAACAGGCTCAAATTCCCCTTTCTGTTGCCCAAAGGATTATTAAAGCCTTGCATCTGTAAAAAAGGAGAGACTTTCAAGTTTTTGGGGAGGCTTTCCGCCGTTTAACATAATCAGAGATACCATTTGTTCCAATAAAATTAGCTGAAAATCACCGCTCATCTGACGCAGTTTAATATCATACTCACCTAAAAGGGCAATTATTTGATAGGTGCTTTTAAGAGGATACCGGTTAATAGCCTCTTGGTATGTCTGAATATCTTTTTTTCGTTTTAAGGGGACATCTTTTCCCATAACAGATGCCCCTTTAGCAGCACTGTCCCAGTTGCTGCCACTCTGATAAAGTTCTCCGATGGATGCTAGGCGTCTGAATTGCCACAAAAGTCCGCCAATGAGCGAGATGGCTTCTCCCTCTTTTGATTTAATGATTGTGTGGAGTATTGAGAGTGAGCGTTCAAGAGAGCCGAGTGCGATTTGTTCAAACAGAGAAAAAACACTCTCTTGGCGGCTATGGCTGATGTAGCGCTCAATGATTTCACCATTAACAACATCAATCTCTTGGGTTTTAATAAATTGTATCAGTTGGGAACTTATTAGTCGCAACTCTTGGGTATTATTTTCAACCAAAGCCAAGAGAAGGTCGATAGCTTCAGAAGTGATTGTCAAATTATTTTTTGAGAAGAAGTTACTCAACCACATCTCTTTTTGGTTTTCATACAACTCCCAAAATATCTCGACAAACTCTTTGGGAACCAAATTGGTAAGTTTTGCAGAAATTGAGGTATTCGTTGAGATAATTATTAAAGTTGCCGAAGAGGAGGGCTCTTTTATGTATTCACTCAGAAAATTAACCTGGGAGGCATTGAGAGTCTCTGCCTGACTTAAGATAACCAAACGGTGTAAAGCAAATAGAGAGTTGTTGCTCAAAGAGTCAATAATCTCACCGTTGAGAGTCTCAAAAGGGTAGTAGCGGTCTATTTCAATCTCGTTGTTGTAGCGGGTTTTTAAATTGTCCCTAATCTCTTTTAGGCGTGAACTTTTTTGTCCTGATTCGGGTCCCAATAAAAAATAGACAGAGGAAACTTTACTACTCATAGTCTCTTATAATAAGCTGGAGCTTTCCTAAAATGGTCACATCCTTTGAGTAAAGTGATCCGTATTTTGGATTTTCCGGTCTTAATTCAATGGCATTAGGAGTCAAATAAAACCGTTTAAGGGTGACACGGTTCTCTTCTCCAACTCTTGCCACTACAATTTCCCCGTTATGGGCACTGTTAGCCTGTTTAATAATAGCCAAATCTCCGTCCAAGATTCCGGCATCAATCATACTGTCCCCTTCAATATGGAGGGCAAAAAACTCCCCCTTTGACCCAATCATTGAGCTGGGCAGATGTAAATCATACTCTTTGTTTTCTTCTGCCAAAAGGGGTAAGCCGGCGGCGGTCGAGCCTAAAACCGGAATACTGATGGTCTCAACTTTCTGGTTGTGACCAACAATACCAGTAGAGCGACTGATACCTTCGCTGGAGTGGATAACCCCTTTTCTTTCCAGTGCTTTAAGATGGTCATGTGCTGCTTTAACTGTGATACCGAAAGCTTTGGCTATATCTCTGACAGCAGGGGCATATGAGTTGTTTTCGATATATTCTTTTATAAAATCGAAAACTTCCTGTTGTCGGGCAGTCAGCTTTTTCACTTGTTATCTCCTACTCTTCGAACTTGTTTAGAAAGAGACACTCAATAGCTTGGGCAGCCTCTTTCTCATCCGGGCCCTCTGTGGTGATGGTAATCACGCTTTTATAGGCAGCTCCTAAAGTGATAATTCCCATTATTGATTTTCCGTTAATTTTCATTTTATCTTTTTCCATGAAAATTTCAGATTCAAACTGATTAGCCACTTTCACTATCATAGCTGCCGGGCGGGCATGGATACCTGCTCTGTTAATTACTTCAACTACTTTTTCAACCATTCTAGAAGGTCTCCTCATTGTTGTAGTAGAGGTTTCTTGCCGATTCACTTTCAAGCCATTTCAAAACCCCTTGATCAAATTCTTTGGCTGAAAAATAACCAGATTTCTTTAACCGCTCATTTCTCGCTGCTGTTTCAATGATAATAGGGACATTTCTCCCCGGTTTTACCGGAATTTCAAGTTTAGGAATCGGAATACCCAAAAGAGTCTGTGTCAGCTCCTCTCCGATTCTTTCATAGGTTTTATTGGCATCCCAAATTTCGAGCTGAACAATCAACTCAATTACTTTTTTATCCCTGATTGAACTCACCCCGTAAAGGTTTGTTATGTTAATGATTCCCAAACCTCTTATTTCCATGTGGTGTGCCAAAAGGGGATTCTCGCCGCTTCCCACTAAAAATGTGTCGCTGATATTCTTGAGTTTAACTGTATCGTCACTGATTAAGCGGTGCCCTCTCTCAATAAGTTCCAAAGCGGTCTCACTTTTACCGACTCCGCTTTGACCGGTGATAAGAACACCTATTCCATAAACTTCAACAAGAACTCCATGGATAGTCATTGTTTCGGCGAAAATCTCTTCCAATAACTGGATGTATCCTTTGGAGAAGTCGGCACTTGTTAAATCGGTTGTCAAAATGGCACAACCGGAGTTTTCAGCAATATTAATAAATTTTGAACTTGGCTTTCCTTTGTCAGTGAAGACACAGGCAGCAACAGGGAAAGAGAAAAACTTCTCCAAAGAGTCATAGTTCTTTTCTCTTTCCAGTTTATCTAAGTATAATTGTTCACCCCGCCCAAATACCTGAATACTGTCGTGGTTAAAAACATCAAAGAACCCACTCAAAGGAAGTCCGGGACGACTGACCTTTGAGTTGGCCAATTTACGACTAAGACCACTGCGACCTGCTATACAGTTTAGTTGCAGGTGGTTATTCTCTTTTAAATCGATGTCTAACAAATCTAGAATCGAAAACTCAACCATAAAGCCTCCGAAAGCACTATAACATACCTTAAGTCCTTATGTTAGCATTTGTTTAGTACTATTTGATAGATAATAATCAAGAAGAATCAAAATTTAAGAATTTGAATAATTTCTGTTACAAGAGAGAAAGAAGTTTCTGCTGATAGCACAACAGCTGTCATAAGATGGCATAAGAATAGGACTTCCAGAGCATTTTTAACGCTTAAAAGAAATAGAACAGCTTTAATAAATTAGAACATGTTGCAAGAAATATCGTATTAAAATAAAATAATTGTTTATAATAAATAGGAATAAAAAATTTTAATATAAAAATAAAAAATCTTTAAATATTTTCCTATGTCTATTGACATAAGTTAAGATTTTTATTATTGTATCAGTAGTTGCTGTGAAGCATCAAAGTAGAAAAGCAGAATGTGATATGCCGAAACGGAGGACATCATGAAAAAGATCAGCTTACTTCTAATTGTATTTTTGGTTATAGGTTTCAGCCTTAGTGCTGAAACAACAGTAGTTAGTACCTCGTTTAAAATGGGGACAGAGGTCGAAGAAATTACCAGTGTTATTGTCGGATTTTTTGACAGTGCGAAACCTACTTCAGTTTCACATTTTGAAGCGGTTACTGAGGCAGGAACTACCAGTACACCTCTTTTCTTTAATCCAGAAGACCCTTTATACCATGGAATTGCAATCTTTACCATGACTAACGTACCGGGAAGCTACAGTGTTTCGACAACGGCAATGCCTTTAGTTAACGGTAATGGTTACATCCTACCTTACTCGGTTAAAATCGGTAATGCAAATCCCGTTAAGATTAATGCATCATCAGGGCAAGGTTTGACATTGATGGGCAATTATACTGCTTCAGGCGGGTTGTTTTTTGAGCGTTCTGATGATATTGAATTGTCTATTGCCGATGCTGATTATGAAGTAGCCCAAGTTGGTGAGTACACTTCGACTTGGACTATCAATTTAATTAAAAACTAGTTGCTATAAATAGATTTTACATAAGGGACTGTTTTAGAAGTTAAATTCTTAAACGGTTCCTTTTTTTTGTTTTTAATAAATAGAGGCTGTCTCAAGTTAGTCTTGAAACAGCCTCTGTTATTCTTTGTGTTATCAGTTGTGGATATTAATGGTCCTGTATTTTACCCTTCTCTTTGCGGACAAGGGCTTCAAGTTTGTCAACCAGAACTTCAATACCTTCATAGAGCTCGTAACAGTCGGTGCTCACCATTTTTACCAATCCCCAGCCAAAGTGGACTTTTGCATCCAGTTTAAAACCTTGGCCTACAGTTTCTCTTGTTACAGTGATAGTCAAGTTGTGGATTAGACTCTCTGCGAAGGACAACTTTTGAAGCTTTTTATCAAAAAACTCCTTTGTTGCATCACTGATGTTGTAACGAATTCCTCTGATTTCTAAATTCATAGGTCCTCCTCTTAAAGGTAGTATAAAAAGGATACGGCTGCGGTTATAAAAAGTCAAATGGAAAGCCGAAAGCTTGGACTTTCCTTAAGGGATTCGCTCGTATGAAGAATCGATATTTAGTTCATTGCGGTATTTGTTTACCGTTCGGCGGGCAATTTTAATCCCTTTTTCTCCCAACATATCGGCAATTTTTTGGTCAGAGAGGGCTCTTGAACCTTTATGGGTAGTTATTATCTCTTGAACCATATCCATTACGGCTCTTTTAGAGACTTCTTCTTCTCCCGCAATTGTTGTTTGCAGTGCCGAACTGAAAAGTTCTTTGATGGGAATTATTCCCCAATCGGTATCAATATATTTTCCGTTAACGGCCCGGCTTATGGTTGTTTCATGCAAAGAGAGCTCTTGGGCAATTTGGCGGTATGTTAAAGGTTTTAAATAACGGGGACCGTCTAAGAAAAATTCACTTTGAAATTTAAGTAACTGCAGAGCAATTTTTTTTATCGTCTCACTTCTCATGTTAACCTGTGAGATTAATTGATTTGCATTTCTGACTGCATTGGCGATATAAGAAGAGATTTCTTGTTTGTCCTTTGCCCTTGTTTCATCTTTAAGGTTTTTAAAATCTGGGTCAATTGAGAGGGTAGGAATTACATCGGTGTTGAGCCGAAGCTGAAGTTTTCCCTCTATCTTACGGACATATATATCGGGAATTATGTAGAGAATCTCACTGGTATCGTAGAGTTTACCGGGAAAGGGGTTTAGAGTTTTTAAGTAACCGTAAAGTAGCTCCACCTTTTCTTCTTCAATTTCCAGTAGTTGTCCCACTTCTCTGAACTTATTGAGACGGAGTAATTGCAGATGTTCATTTACCATTATTTCAAAGAGTTTTAAATCATCTTCTTCCAAATTGTCGTGTTTAGCCTGTAAAATAAGCGACTCTCTGAAATCAGTTACACCGATACCAGGGGGGTCAAGACTTTGGATGATAGCCAATGTTTCAAGAAGTCTTGTCCTCTTATTTTCTTTGACAAGTGTTTCAACGGGGTTGCGGTGGAATCCGTTGCTATCGAGATTGCTTATAAGAAGCTTACCCAATTCCAGCTGTACTTCATCAATATGAAGACATCCCAGCTGTCTAAGCAGATACTCCTGAAGCGTTTCTCTTTCTGAAAGGACTCCCTCAATCATTTGTTGATTTCTGTCGGAAGCTTCTTGGTCCCAATGACCGGAGAAGCGGACTGACTTCCGATAATTTTCTGGGTTATAAGCTGAAGAGTCACTGTAATCATCGTCTCTTGCGTGCCGTTCCTGATAAGCAGCCATCCTCTCAATTGAAATTGCTTTTTCCTGAGGTATTTCTAAAGCGGGATTTTGTTCGATTTCTGTTTTAATTTTTTGTTGCAGCTCCAAAGAAGACATGGCAAGGATTTCAAACGTCTGAATAAGTTGGGGAGAGAGTGTTAACTGTTGTTTTAGAGTCTGTTGTAAGCCAAGTGTCGGGTTCATCTATCTCTCCTGATAAAAATCTTCGCCAAAATAGATCTTACGTGCTTCTTCGTTTGCTAAAAGTTCTTGTCTGTTGCCGCTGGCTAGAAGTTCCCCGTTATTGATTATATGGGCAAAATGAACAATAGAGAGGGTATCTCTGACGTTATGGTCGGTCAGTAATATCCCTATGTTTTGCTGTGAGAGGGTTTTTATTAATTGTTTGATCTCATAAACAGCCTTTGGGTCAATTCCCGCAAAGGGTTCATCCAAAAGGAGAAATTGGGGTTTTGTTGCAATGCTACGGGCAATTTCAGTTCTACGGCGCTCTCCTCCGCTAAGGGTATAACCTTTCTGTTTTCTGATTGAACTAAGTCCAAACTCATCTAAAAGACGCTCAGACTCCTCTTTTTGGTTCTCTTTTGAGAGGTCTGTTCTGGTTTCTAAAATTAATTTAATATTATCTTCAACTGAGAGTTTTCTGAAAATAGAGGGCTCTTGGGGAAGATAAGAGAGTCCAAGTCGACTTCTTTTATACATAGGAAGGTTTGTAATATTTTCATTATTAAGAAAAATCGAACCCCCATTACTGCCGATGAAGCCTACTATCATATAAAACATCGTTGTTTTTCCGGCTCCGTTGGGTCCCAATAAACCGACAACCTGACCGCTTTTCATCTCTAAAGAGAGGTTGTTAACGACGACTTTTTTTCCATATTTTTTTTTAAGCTCAAATACTTGTAAGAATGCATCAGCCATGGATTGTTCCTTTGATCTCCCCTTCCATGACAATTTCTTCACTGTTTAAATCGACAGTTGTGACGGACGCCTGGTAAAAGTCATTTTTATACTCAACGGTGGAATTTCCTACCAGCAACAGCTTCATGTTGTCCCTGTCGTATTCAATGGAATCGGCTTTACAAATCATAGCCCCGCTTTCTGTGTGGCGCAAAAGCTTAGCCGAGATTTGTAAAAGCATAACCGCATCTTCACGGTTGTAAGAGAGATATGCACCGCTGGCAATTACCTCATTTTTTAAGTCCTGGATCTCAACCCACCCATCTACCAGTAACTGTTGTGCCTCACGGTCATACGACAAGGTGTTGGATCTAATAATAATATGATTGCTGTTATCAGTAATCTTAACCCCTTCGGTTCCGACAAGGTAACGGGAATTGGGTCCCATTAATTCAATGTTTTGGGCTTCAAAAGTAATTGAGCCAACCTCAACAGTTGCGCCCTGTGTCAGCATAAGCGTTTCGCGCCCTTCGCGCATAACAGCTTTTGTGTAGCCCCCTTTGAAGGTGATGGTTTCTGCTGCCAAAAGCAAAAAGAGGGGAGAACTTAAAAGAATCAAAATAGATAAAATTTTTTTAAGACTCTTTAAATCAGTCATAAACTAACACTCCCTCTTCCAAAAACTGAAACTCAAAAGTTGCACTTGAAAAGTCTCCTTTGAAACCTCTGCCTATGATTATATCATGCTCTTTGTTGATAAGCTTCACTCTATTTTCATCAGTGCCGCTGACAATCTGATTTTTGTTGTCCCAATAGAGGTAGTCGCTGATTATCGAAAGTTGTTCTTCTAAGTGGTTAAGGATTACCCCATCCGAGAGTTTCATCTCATTGGTATCGGTATCTATTTCTCCTAAACCAAAAGAACCGCTCATCAGGTGTTTGTTTTCTTTTTCGTATTGGTTAAAAACAGCTTCAGTGATTATTACTTTTTTCTCCTTTTTGTAAATCTCAATCTTTTTTGCCTCAATTACAATGGGAGGAGAATCATCGTTAACCACTTTGTAGGTAGTGTTGTACAATTTCAAGTCAGCAAGGCGGTTCAAGCCAATATTTTGAAGTTCCTCATTCGGATTGAACGAACATGATAAAAGGAGAATTAAAAATAAAGAGATTAATAAAATTGGAGAAATTTTTTTAATCACCTAAATTAAAACTCCTTTGGATCAATCACTCTTGTTATTTGAGGAGTGTAATCTTTGGCTTTAAAGTGACTGAAGATTCGGCTTATCAGAAAACCGAGAGCCATCCCCAGCACTCCAAATAAAACTTTGACTATTTCAGAGGAAGAGGGAGCTAGTGCTTCACCCAAATAATAGCCTACAGGAAAAAGCAACAACGGTACTAAAAGAGCCATGAAGGCGGCAAAAACCGTCTTTCCCGGCGGCAAGTAAATTTCTACCATATCCCCGATATCGATTGGCAGTTGGTTACTGTTTGCAGCTTTAAAGGATTTGCCTTTTGTTTGGCAAAAAGCGCCGGCTTTACATCCTTGGCAAGCCGAGGTATCGCAACTGACATTTATAGTATCGTTATTCTCAACTGAGATAACTGATGCATATTCATACATAGATTCGTTCCTCCTAAGAACTTTTTAATCCTTTTTCATAAGCAACCGGATGGCGGATTGTCTCAATATTTTGGGCTTTGCCAAATTCATCGATTTCAACGATGACCCCCTGTAACTCAAGATTATCATAAACTTCCAAACTTCTTGAAGGAACTTGGGTAATAAAGCGTTCAATCTCTGTTTTTGATTCAAATCCCCCGACACTTAGAGCACTCCCGCATCTGCCATTATCGGTAATCATAGCAGTTTTATGTTCCAATATTTTGGCATCGGCAGTTAAGATTTTTGAGTGTGTTCCTATCACTGCAGCGACTTTACCATCCAGATAAGCAGCCATTGTCTGTTTCTCAGCCGTGGTGGAGGCATGAAATTGGACAACAATCGCATCACTGTCACTTTTTATTTTTTCAATAATAGAACTTACCGCAATAAAAGGGTTTGCCAAATGGGTGCGGGGAAAATCGGAATTGCCCAACAAGGTAATAATTGCAACTCTGGTTTCGCCGACTTTAAAGACTCTAAATCCTCTGCCTGGATTTTTGGCAGGGTAATTTGCAGGTCTTAGAATCCTGCTGTTGGTGGCTATATGTTCAACCATCTCTTTTTTATAGTAAGTTTTTTCACCGGTGGTAATTACATTTATCCCTAAATTAAGAAGTTGGAGTGCATGATTTTTCCCTATCCCAAAGCCTCCGGTTGCACCTTCGCCATTAGCTACAACAAAATCAACTTTAGCCTCTTCTTTAAGGTCTTTAAGGGCTTTTTTGAGAGCTTCAATTCCGGGTCTTCCTACTGTTTCTCCAAGAAAAAGGATTCTTATACTCATAGCTACAATGTAAAGTTCTTTTAAACCTTTTTCAAGTTTACAAAAAGAAACCCTAGGCTACCAAAGATAACCTAGGGAAGTACAACTAAGAAAAGAGAAACTAAGCTTGTATTGCTTTTAATGCATCCTGATAGTTGGGATGGTGGGTAACCTCACTGACATACTCTACATATTTAACGTTGTTATTTTCATCCAGCAAAAACACTGAGCGGGCTAAAAGGCCTACATCTTTTATGTACGTACCACTTTTATCTGCAAAATCCCGGTCTTTGAAATCGCTGACTGTAATTACTTTATCGACACCTGCTGCACCGCACCAACGACTCTGCGCGAAGGGAAGATCCATTGAGACAGCAATAACGGTAACATCGCCAAACTTTGTAGCCTCAGTGTTGAATCTCCTTATTTCGGCATCACAGACAGAAGTATCCAATGAAGGAACAGCAAGTATCAACTTTCTTCCTTTTATATCGGAGAGTTTAAATGGAGAGAGGTCGTTGTTGACTGCGCTAAAGTTCTCCAATTTGTCTCCGACTTTAAGAACTTTACCTTTCAATTCAACTGCCTTTCCACCAAATGTAATTTTCATAAACAACCATCCTTTTTTGTAA
>JBAYOE010000012.1:0-18129 GCA_041678405.1 Sphaerochaetaceae bacterium
AAGCATTTATTTATCGACAAGTGCATAAGGTCTGCGCTACTATAATGTCATAGGATCTAGAAATATGAGGAAAACTGGTATTTTTATTGGATTGGGAATGGCTATCTCTTTAAGCATCTTTATTTTTGCCGGCATTATTTATTACAACCCCCTTATCAGAAGTTTGCTGGATGAGTCTGCCAAACCTGTTTTGGCCAAAGAAGAAGTAAAAAAGGCACCAAAAGAAATTGTTCCCAAAAAAGTTGAAAAGGTTGTTCTTGAAGAGGTTGTGGTAAAAAAACCTGAACCGGTTATTGAAAAACCAAAAGAGGTCATAGCCGAAAAGGCAGTCGTTGAACCACTAAAACCAAAAGAGCCTGTAAAAGAAGTTGAAGCCATCAGCGTGGTGAAACCTCCTGAGGTAAAACCACCTGTCGTTGAGCTTAAAGAGGAACCCAAAAAGGCAGTAACAGCTCCTGTTGAAATTAAAGAAGAGAAAGAGAGAGCTGGGGAGGTTGTTCAGATTTTCCCCGCCGAAGAAAAGATTGTTGTAGAGATTGAACCGAAAATAGAAAAGCCGGTTGTTGATATGGTTGCGGAGATTAAAAAAGAGGTTTTTGATCGCCCATTATATCAAAGACCAGAAAAACCTGTTTTCAGCTTGGATTATAAAAATCCGCTCCCTTTTAAAGCCAGAGAAGCAGTCAGCTATGTTTGGGATCCTGTTGTAATCGAAGAAAAGACTACTTTTATCGACCCAATTTCTTTTGAGCAGGAAGCAGCCTTAAGGCGGAAAACAGCGGTAGACAATCTGTTTGACCGACTGATATGGGATTAAATAAGAGGACCACCTGAGGTGGTCCTTTAAAATATTATGGTGTTGCCACCGGCTGAGGGTCGTCTTGAGGCTCTCCTCTGGAGACTTTTGCCATTAAGAAAAAGGCAACACTCATGCACAATGCCGCAAAGATGAAAAGCGAACCGTATCCGAATATATCAATCAGTGCTCCGGTTATCGGAGGAGCTACTATTGAAGCCAGCTGGCTGAAAAAATAGTACAACCCGGTATATATTCCGATATTTGCATACTCTGCCATCTGCCATAACATCGGGAAACTGTTGGTGATAACAGAAACCCAAAACATTCCAAACAAAAACATCAAAGCCCAAAACGGGAGTGTCCGTCCCAAAGATCCGATCGTGTCACTCTTTACAAAGAGACTGTGGGCAAAGATTAAAAGAAGAATTATAATCAAAGCTGTCAAAGAGAAACGGATTGTCTTTTTTCTGCCGCGACGGTGAGCTACAAGACCGCTTGGTATGGCAAAAATAGCGTAGGCAATACCAACCATTCCGGCTGCTAATGCAGCACTGCCACTACTGGTCTTTAAAACTTCGACAGAGTATTTACCTACAAAGGGTAATACTCCTTGGTAACCGATAAACCAAAACAGCAGTGAAATGAGAATATAAAAAGCACTCTTTTCCTTCTCTCCAAAAATATGCTTCAGTGATTTGAGAATAGGAACTTTTTCTTTTGCGTCTTCTTTTTCAACACTCTGTTTGCCCTCTTTTACAAAGAAAAAAAGTAACAGTGTAGCGAGAATAACCAAAACGCCGGCCAGAGGAAAAGCAAGAATGTTGTCAGTGGGACCATACTTGGCTAAATTCAACTTAACGTCCATCAAGCGGGCTAGGCCGACTGTCCCGACTATTGTTGCCACTCCGCCCATTGTGTTGATGACACCGTTGGCTTCTGATCTAATTTCTCCCGGGATTATATCGGGCATTAAAGCTACTACAGGGCCCCTTACAGCCTGCTTAAAGAGATTTAGAGCAAATATAACAATAACAAGGAGGGCCAAAGAGGAGAGAGCACTAAAGGGAATCAGAGAGTAAGCAATTCCGCTTAAAGGCAATAAAACAACAATAAAGGGCATTCTTCTACCAATCGGGGTTCTTGTCCGGTCGCTGATTGCCGAAAAAATTGGGATTAAAAAAATTGCAAAAATATTATCCAAGGTCATGATAGCCCCAATAACGGCGTTAGATTGAATGTAGCGGCCTAAAAATATAGGGACATAGGTATCATAAAGAGGATCCATCAAACCCATGGTGAAAAAACCCAATCCGATTAAAAAGGTAATTAAGTAATACCCTTTCATACTTTTGTGTGAACTCTTTTTTGACATGGTTACCTCACATAACGAAACTTATGATAGTTTAACAGTATTTAAGAGAGGTTGCAAAACAATTGTACTATTGCCTGTTAAACTGATTAGTGTTACACAGGGGTATGATTTGTAGCGTTGATGAACTTCAGAAGTATTTAAAACTGACAGATAGTGAGAGAAGGTGGTTTTCTTCTAAATCTAAGAGTTTCCCTTTTTTGGTTACCCCTTATTATCTCTCTTTGATTGACCCTGATAATCCTAACGATCCTATCCGAAGACAGGTAATTCCTCTTTCTGAAGAATTCTTAAACTCAAAGGGGGAGAGTTTAGACCCTCAAAGGGAAAACAGTTACTCTGTTTTACCCAATTTGGTTCACCGCTACGATAACAGGGCAGCTTTACTCCTGACAAATAAGTGTGCGACTAACTGCCGTCACTGCTTTCGAAGACGTTATACATCAGAAGAAGACATCATAATAAGTGAAAAAGAGCTTAAGAGTGTTCTCTCCTACCTAAAAGATAATCTTCAGATAAAAGAGTTGCTTTTAACCGGAGGGGATCCTCTCACTCTCTCAGATCAAAAACTTGATAACATAATCGGTTTAATCAGAGAAGCCCGTAAAGATATTGTTTTAAGACTGGGTTCAAGGGTCGTTGTGACAGCTCCTAAACGTATCACTGAAAGTTTAGTCTCTATGCTAAGAAAGTATAATAAAGCGGCTCTCTATTTATTGACTCAGTTTAACCACCCAAAAGAGTTGACAAAAGAGAGTTTGGAAGCTGTTTCTCTTTTTATTGACAACGGAATTCCAGTTTTAAATCAGTGTGTACTTCTAAGAGGAGTCAATGACGACGTCACTACTTTAGAGACTCTGATGAACAGCTTAGTAGCCAATCGAATCAAGCCATACTATTTGTTTCAGGGCGACTTAGTCAGCGGAACTGCCCATCTCAGAGTTCCTCTTAAAAGAGGATTAGAGCTTGAATACCAATTAAGAAAGAGATTAAGTGGGCTTGCAATGCCTCAATATGCAGTAGACCTACCTAAAGGAGGGGGGAAAGTTTCTCTGGGTAGGTCTTATCTTAAAGATAATGATGAAAACGGCAATTACTGTTTTGAGACAATGGAAGGAGAAAGGAGAATCTACTCCGATCCTACCTGTTAACCCGCTCAATATACTCTTTTGTTTCGGTATTAACTAAGATTTTCTCCCCTTGTTTAATAAAAATGGGGACTCTTACACTAAGTCCGGTCTCTGTTGTGACGTTTTTTGTTGCTCCGGTTACCGTGTCGCCTTTAATGGCCTCTTCTGCTTCGGCAACAACAAAGACAACTTTTGTCGGGACTTGAATATCGAGTAACTGATGTTCCCAGAAAGTACATCTGTAGGTCTCGCCTTCTTTCATGATGTATTGATAATCTTCAAATGAGGCTAATGGAATCTCTATCTGCTCGTAAGTTTCATTCATCATCAAAAAGAACTTTTCCCCATCGTTGTACAAATACTGGCAGTCCTTATCTTCAACAGTGATATTTTCGACGTTATCTTGGCTTTTATAGGTCTCTCTGAGCACCTGTCCTGTCGAAGGGCTCTTAAGTTTAACGCGAACAAAAGCCGAACCTTTACCGGGGTTAACAAATTCTCTTTCGACACAAACAAACGGCTGACCCTTTATTAAAAGGGCAGTCCCTTTCTCAATTTGACCTGCTTTAATCATTTAATACCTCGAGTGTCATTAAGCCTTAAAGGCCCTAGTGACCGTTGCTGATATTATCAGAAAGGGCAAATAAAATCAAATCCCCAATCCTTTTATAACCGCCCTGAAGCATCAGCAATCGGTCAAAACCTAAGGCAACCCCCGAACATTGGGGAAATTTAGAATCAAAATTAGCGACAAATGAGTAGTCGATATCGGCTATGGCTTCGTTGGTATGGGCCCTTTGGGTAGCTAAGATTGAGCTTTGTTCTTTGAAAAACAACTCTACTTTCTCTTTGTCTCTCTCTTCATCGTAACAGTTTGCCAATTCAACGCCCCCCATATAAAGTTCCCATCTTTTGCGGTAAGGAGTTTGTTCTTTCTCCTTTGCCAGACAGGCGATTTGTTTTGGATAATCGTAGAGAATAAGGGGTTTTTCCTGGGGAAGCTTTGGTTCAACAAAGTTTAAAAAGATCCTGTTAAAAGTGTCCTGCCAGGGTTCAAATCCCTCTCCAAGGCTCAAGCCCAAACCTTTTGCAGCTTCTCTGATTTTAGTTGTTTTTTGAACTTTCTCCAAATCGATACCACTAAATTTATAACAAGCCTCAGCAACACTCATCTTATTAAAAGGGGGAAGCAGATGCTCTTTTGTATTGGGGAGTTTAGTCTCGTGAATTAAGCGTTCGGTAATCTCAATGGAATCAAACTCATCGGCATTTACAGTGTAATATTCTACCATTGTAAACTCGGGATTATGATGACTGCCTATCTGCTCATTATTTCTAAAACAGCGCGATATCTGATAAATACTTTTACCAAACTCCCTTATAAAGGGTTTCATATGGATTTCGGGCGAAGGAACCAAATAGAGTTCTCTTTGCCCATAGAGAGTTGAGATATAATTTGTTGCAAAAGTTCCAATGGTAGGTTCCGGTATCAGCGTTGGTGCTATTAAAGGTGTTTCAACCTCTAAATACCCATTATCTTGAAACCATTTGTGCATAGAGTGTTTTAATTTTGAACGTTCTTCAACAGCCTGTAAATTCATCAAGTGACTATAGCCCTAGGTTCCTCTTTTGTAAAGCAACGGTGATATAGACACACCATCTGTAGGTGCGTATACTTACTTCGATGAGTCGCTATACCTACGATAATAACGATATAATATATGCACTGGCCAGTGCTTGGGGAAACAGCCCTATAGCAGTAATTAGAGTCTCGGGAGACGGTTCCATAAAAAAATTCTCTGAACTCTTTTCAGCCTCCGAAACTCTTTTGAAGGCTTTCAGTCACACAATTCACTACGGCAAGATAATTGACCCGGACTCCAAAGAGGCTGTTGACGAGATTTTGGTTGCTATTTTCAGAGACGGAAGAAGTTACACCGGACAAGAGAGTTTGGAAATTAACTGCCACGGCAATATCATCGGAATTGAAGCAATTTTCAAAGTTCTTGAGAAACAGGGATTTAGATCAGCTTACCCGGGAGAGTTTACTTTTAGGGCCTTTATGAATGGGAAAGTCGATTTAACCCAAGCCGAAGCGGTAATGGAAATTGTTAACAGCCAATCTGAAATAGCCCACTCTTTAGCATTAAAACGGCTTGAAGGTAATCTCTTTAATTTAATCAATGAAATTAAAATTAAGGTAGTGGATGCCCTTGCTGTAATTGAACTTCAATTGGACTACGAAGAAGATGAGATTATTGATGAAACCCATTTTCCCAAAGAGGCAATAGAGGGTGCCTTAAAAAGGGTAGAGTCTTTATTGGATACTTACACTATTGGCAGACTTTATTCAGAGGGCTGTAGAGTTGTTTTAGCCGGTTCAACAAATACCGGTAAATCAACTCTGTTTAATCTTTTACTGAAAGAGGAACGTTCAATAGTCAGTGAAATCCATGGAACAACACGCGACTACATTGAAGCAAAAACTCACTTAGAGGGAATACCAATCAGTTTATATGATACGGCAGGCTTACGGGACTCAAAAGACAGCATTGAACAAGAGGGAATAAGGAGAACCAGAGGCCTCATTAAAGAGTCTGATTTAGTCCTTCTTGTGGTTGATTCAAGTATTGACGGGTATAAATTGTCACCTGAAGAACAAATATTGGCTAAAGAAGAAAAGACAATTGTTGTCTGTAATAAGACCGATTTGGGCAATGTAGCTGTTTTGGAAGGCAGCTACCCGTTAAGTGCAAAAACAGCCGAAGGGTTTAAGACCTTAAAAGAGGAGATTGTCAAAAGGCTCCAAAAAGGTTCACCAAAGACAGACGGTTCAACTGTTGTAATAGAGTCCGCCAGACAGAAAAAGGAATTAAACAGGGCTTGTGAGGCACTTAAACACTCTTTGGAGTATTTTAAAGAAACTCTGCCTTTGGATATCATTGCCGTTGAGTTAAATGAGGCGTTGGATGCACTAGGTTCTCTTAGCGGAGAGGTTACTTCCGAAGATATTTTAGAAAACATATTCAGCAATTTTTGCGTAGGTAAATAGAGATGGATTACGATGCAATAGTAATAGGGGCAGGGCATGCCGGTATTGAAGCTTCCCTTGCATTGGCACGGCTGGGAAATACAACCCTAGTCGTAACTCAAAACTTAGATGCCATAGGGCGCCTATCGTGTAACCCTGCTGTCGGCGGTTTGGCAAAAGGCAACATAGTTCGGGAAATTGATGCTTTAGGGGGCGAAATGGCCCACCTTATCGACAGCACAATGATTCAATTTAGAATTCTCAATCGTCGCCGGGGGCCGGCAGTTCAAGCTCCCAGAGCCCAAGCCGATAAATTTAGTTATCACCGTCTGGCCAAAGAGACTCTGGAAGCCCAAAAAAACTTGTACCTGTTTCAGGACACCGTTGTGGATTTGCTTTTAAATAAAGAGGGGAACAAGGTCGAGGGTGTCATTACACAACGGGGCCATAAAATAAGTTCAAAGGTTGTCGTTATGACAACGGGAACTTTTATGGAGGGGAAAATTTTCATAGGCTCTTTTGTGAGTGCCAGCGGTCGAATCGGGGAACCTGCCGCAATCGGATTGGGAAGTTCTTTAAGGAGAATCGGTTTTGAAGTAGGGCGTCTAAAGACAGGAACCCCTGCCCGAGTCCGTAAATCGTCGCTGAACTTTGATGCAATGACAGAACAGCCGGGAGATGAAGTAATGCTCGGTTTCTCTTTTAGGGATAAAAAAATTGAGAGACCCACACTCAGCTGTTGGGTAACCTACACAAATGAAAAAACCCATAAAATAATTGAGGACAATATGGATACCTCTCCGTTGTACGGAGGCTTAATTGTTGGACAGGGGCCCCGTTATTGTCCCTCGATTGAGGATAAAGTAGTCCGTTTCCCGGATCGCCTTCGTCACCAAATATTTGTTGAACCGGAAGGGCTTGGAACCGAAGAGATGTACCTTAACGGAATAAGCACCTCTTTAGCCGAAGATGTCCAAGAGGCTTTTATTCACTCGGTAAGAGGCCTTGAAGAGGCTCAGATTATGAGACCGGGGTATGCCGTTGAGTATGATTATCTAAACCCACTTCAGTTGTATCCCTCTTTGGAGACAAAAAAGTTGGCTAATTTTTACGTCAGCGGTCAAACAAACGGTACTAGCGGTTACGAGGAGGCTGCAACACAGGGATTAATTGCGGGGATAAATGCCTCTTTGAAATTGCAAAACCGAGAACCACTAATTTTAAGCAGATCCGACAGCTACACAGGTGTCTTAATAGATGATTTAGTTACAAAAGGGACAAATGAGCCTTATCGGATGTTTACCAGCAGAGCAGAACACAGATTGAACATGCGCCACGATACAGCCGATTTACGGCTGACTCCGATTGGCTACGATGTGGGCTTAAAGAGTGAACAGGATTTAGAGACCTTAAAACAAAAAGTGGAAAAACTGGATGTTATTAAAGAGCTTTTAAATAAAACCAAAATAGGCTCTAAAAAGGCAAGCGATGTTTTACGGCAACCCGATGTCTCCATCGATGATTTAATTGTCGAAATTCCTTCGCTGGGGGAGTTTGAGAGGTCTCTTTTAAACCAAAGCGAACTTGATCTTAAATACTCCGGTTATGTAGAGAGGCAAAACCGACAAGCCCAAAAACTCAATAAAATGGAAAAAATCGTAATCCCATCCAGTTTTGATTATTCAGGTATTGTTGGGTTATCGACAGAGGGGAAGCAAAAGCTGACAGCGATAAAACCCCACTCAGTCGGTCAAGCCAGCAGAATCTCGGGTGTCAGAAACAGTGACATCGCTATTTTAATGGTTCACTTGTCACGGGGAAAAAAAGATGGAGGAGCTTAAAAAGTTTGCCAAAGGACTCAGCGAGTTAAAGATTGAATTTGATTCTGAACAGTTTCGCCAAATAGAGACTTTTATTAATGAGATTTACCTTTTTAATCCAACCCATAAGTTGGTAAATGCCACCGGACAGCAATTAATCATTAAACATTTTTTAGATTCAATCGCCCCTTATTATATTTTAAAGGGGCTGTTTGCCAACTACGATGAAAATCAAATTATTTGTGATTTAGGTTCCGGAGGTGGTTTTCCGGCTGTTGTATTGGCGATTGCTTTTAAAAAGAGGCATTTTGTTTTAATTGAAAGATCCGAAAAAAGAGCCCAGTTTCTCCAAAGTTGCATCACTTTGTGTAATTTAAATAACCGTGTTGAGGTCATTAATCGAGACTTCACCCAAATAAAGAACAGATACAAAATAGTAACCTTTAGAGCTGTATCGCCTTTAAGTAGTATTATGGGTTTGATTTCTCCTATTTTGGCAGAAGGGGGAGTGGTTTGTGCCTATAAAGGAAAAAGCAACAATGTACAAAAAGAGGTTGAAGCGTTGAATCTTTCAGATAAGCAACACAAATGGAGAGTTGAAATTGAAGAAATTGAGGTTCCCTTTTTAGATTCAGAGCGCTCTTTGGTTATTTTAAAAAAGGATAATTAACGGTGGTAAAAATTAGTCTGTGGGAAGGGTTGTTGTTGGGAGCAGTTCAGGGAGTTACTGAATTTCTGCCTGTCTCCAGTTCAGGGCACCTTATATTAGCCCGCTCTTTCTTTAAAATAGAACAGTTGCCTCTTATGTTTGATGTTCTGTTACATGTGGCAACTCTTCTTGTTGTTCTCTTTCACTACAGAGTTCTTATCGGAAAATTAATAATTTCGTTTTTTAGATTCTTAAGAAGGAAAAACAGTGCACAGGATAAACAGAATTTAAACCTTATTTCAGCTGTTCTTGTTGCAACCACAGTAACTGTTATGATGGCTTTAATCTTTAGGAAGTTTAACATTGAGGCGACAAGTCCCCTGACGGTCTCAATTTTAATGCTGATTACGGCAGTTTTTCTTTTTTCAACGAAATTTATCTCAAATTTTATTAAACAGACAGAAAAATTGGGACCCAAACAGGCTTTGATGACAGGCATAGGGCAAGGCTTCGGAGTGTTGGCTGGGATTTCCCGTTCCGGAATTACCATTACGAGTGCACTTTACAGCGGTATGAAACGCAAAGAAGCCGGAGATTTTGCCTTTATTCTCTCAATACCCGCAATTTTAGGAGCTCTTGTACTGACATTGTTTGAAGAAGGAGCCGGCTATTCGGTCGCTTTGATACCGACAATAGGAGCTTTTATAACTGCATTTGTAATTGGGCTTTTCTCTCTAAGGTTGTTGCTGTGGATGATTAAAAACGCTCACCTTTGGTATTTTTCACTCTATTTAGTTTTTATTGGAACATTTGGTCTTTTTAGCTCAATGTGATACATTGAATCTTATATTCAGTGGAGTTTAATTATTATGGTTGCTCTAATATTAGCATTTGTCCCTTTGGTAGTGGCTGCTCTTCTCCTGCTACCTCTGTTTCTATCGGCCGCTTTAATAGATCGTCTCCCTTTCAATCTCTTCTTTTCCGATATAAACACATTTTTAAAAGACAATGCAATTTTATCTTTCAGTGATTCAACCGCCCCGTTGATTATTGCAGCTTGTGTGTTGGTTGTTGTGGCACTTTTGATTATTGTCAGCTCAAAAAAACCGCTTTATTGGTGGGTTGCTCCCTATTTTGTATTACTCTACTACACAGTTTATCTCTTCTTCCAACTCCTTTATAAACAAAACACACCTGTTTTTTTAATAGAAAAACTGAATAAAGAGCCATTAATGGCTCTAATATTAGTGATTCTTCTGTTTCTTTTAGAACTCCTTTTAGCTGTTGTCTTTTTTATAATAACAAAGAAGATGTCCCGTCTTTTTAAGAAAAGGGAGCCCAAAGGAAAAAATAAAAAAAGGGTGGTTAAGGAACAACAAAGGGAAGAGAAAGGGGAAAAAAGAGAGAGTAGCGTTGAACTAGACTCTTTTGGATTTCCCATTGTCAGTCAGCTGCCAAAACTGAGAACAATTCGAAACATTGATGAGGAAGATCAAATTTATGTCGGCAGTGTTAAAGAACAGGAAGACAGTTCACTGATTATTGCCGAGACTCCAACTGAAGACCCAATTCCCACTCTGAGACAACAGATGCAAAAAGATGCCCGCTTAGCTTCTTTGATAAGCAGACCTTTTGTCAAATCAGAGAAGAAACGAGAAACATTTGAAGTTGAAAAGCCAAAAGAAATTTTAAAAGAGGTTCCAGTAATAACGCCGACTGTTAAAACAGAAGTGATTCAGGAAGTAGCAGATAATCAAGATATCGATATCATCAGCGGTGTCGGTGGCTTAATCAGTTCAACGGGACACGATGCTCTTTTAAGCCGAAGTAAAATAACTTACAAATTCCCACCAGAAGAGTTGTTGGATACCTATCCCGACCACGTAAATCACATTGATGCACATACAAAAGCCGCCGGGGAAGATTTGGTGGCAACCCTCAAGCAGTTTAAAATTGAAGCCGAACTGATAAATATTGTCAAAGGACCAACTGTGACAATGTTTGAGGTCTCTCCGGCTCCCGGAGTCAGAGTCAGTTCTATCCTCTCTCTTTCCGATAACATCGCCCTGAGGCTGGCTGCCAGACAGATCAGAATTGTAGCCCCGATACCGGGAAAACAGGCTGTCGGGATAGAAGTGCCCAATAAAGAGCGCTCAATTATAGGCTTCAGGGATCTTTTAAGTTCCATTGATGAGAAAACCTACCAAGTTCCGATGATATTGGGGAGAAAGATTACCGGTGAACCCGTTGTCATTGAGTTGACCCAAACTCCCCATCTTCTCATAGCCGGAGCCACCGGTTCGGGTAAGTCGGTCTGTGTTAACAGCCTGATTAGCTCAATTTTATATCGCCGCTCCCCCAAAGAGGTTCGTTTAATCTTAGTGGATCCTAAAATAGTCGAACTGAGAGTTTATAACAACATCCCACACCTTTTGACACCGGTAATTACCGAACCCAAAAAAACAATCAAGGCATTGGAGTTTTGCTTATACGAGATGGAAAGACGTTATAAACTGCTCAATGGCTTAGCCGTTCGCAATATCAGTGCCTACAACAAAAAAGTAGCCGATCAGAAAATCGCCAGAGAAAAACTCCCTTATATAGTTGTTGTCATTGACGAGTTTGCCGATTTAATGACAACCGTAGGCAAAGAGTTAGAGACTCTTTTAGCCAGACTTGCTGCAATGGCCAGGGCAGTGGGAATCCATTTAGTACTGGCAACACAGCGTCCTTCAGCCAATGTAATTACCGGAATTATTAAGTCGAATATCCCAACTAGAATAGCTTTCATGGTAGCCAGTCAAATCGACAGCAGAATTATTATCGACGAAACGGGAGCCGAAAAACTGCTTGGCAGGGGAGACATGCTATTTGCACCCGGTTGGGATCCCGCATCGGTGAGAATCCAGGGGTCGTTTTTAAGTGACGAAGAGGTTGAAAGGGTGGTCGAGTTTGCCAAACAACAGGGCGAACCCGATTATTTGGACGAATCCTTCTTTGAGGATGAGCCGGAAAGTGAAGAAGACGAAAATGATTTTGATAACGATACAAGTGATGAAGCATTGATGGAGAAAGCCTTAAAGATAGTTGTTGAAAGAAACGGTGCCAGTGCCTCCTATTTGCAACGAAGATTGAAAATAGGCTACAACAGAGCTGCCCGTCTTGTTGAGCAGATGGAAGAAGAGGGGCTTGTCGGACCGCAACGGGGCAGTAAACCCCGAGAGCTGTTGAGGCTTCCCCAATAGAGGTTAAATGATGAGTTCTGTAGGTGTGCACGCCATACTCAACGGTGCTGTTGTTAAAGCAACGGATGCAACAGTATTAATAAACGACAAAGAGATTCATTACGGGTTTGGTGTCTACGAATCTTTAAAAGTTCTTAACGGCGTTGTTGTTTATAAAGAAGAACACCTTAAGCGCCTGTTTTATTCGGCAGAAGGGATACAGTTACGCCATAATTTTAAAATAGAAGAGATTGACGATTCTTTAGAGAAACTCATAAAAGAGGATAACATCACAAAAGCCACAGTTACGATAAACCTCATCGGTGGCTTTGAAGCCCGTTACTTTATAACTGCTGCTCAACTTCTAACATACCCTTCAAGCTTTTATGACGAAGGTATTAAAGTAATAACCTACTTTGGGCAGAGGTTTTTACCAAGTTATAAAACACTGTCACTTTTACTAAACTACCTAGCTTTAAGAGAAGCCGGTTCCCAGGGGGCTTTTGAGGCTCTTCTGGTTAATCAAAACAACGATGTCCTGGAAGGAACCAGAAGTAACTTCTTTGCAATTAAAGACAGAAGTGTCTACACAGCTGCATCTGAGTATGTCTTAGAAGGGGTTACCAGAGACAAAATAATTAGGGCAATTAATGAGTTGGATTACGATATCGTGTTTGAGGCTCCCAAATTGCAAAAAATAAGAGACTCCTATTTTGACGGCTTCTTTATCTCCAGTACCAGTATGGGAGCCATGCCGATAAGACAGCTCGACAATCTAGTTTTAAAACCTTCTTTTGGACTTTGTCATAAAATAGATTCGCTGATAAAAAAGTGGGAATCATAAGTGCTACACTAAGAGCGCAAAACAAAGTATAGTAAACATATGAAATTTGAAGCATTACCTCTTCACGATGACGTGAAAAAAGGGCTGCAAGCAGCCCGATTTGTCGATTGCACATTAGTTCAGGAAAAAGCCCTTCCGGGAGCTTTGGAAGGAAAAGATCTAATGGTGCAATCTAAAACAGGAAGCGGGAAAACCGCTGTTTTTCTGGTGGCTGTTCTACAGAAGTTTATCCAAGAAAGAAATTCCGATGCTACTGCATTAATCGTTGCCCCGACAAGGGAGCTGGCTGTTCAGATCAGTCTTGATGCAAAAGTACTCTCTTCTGGGATAGAGAATTATAAGATAGGGTGTTTTTACGGCGGTGCCGGCTACAAAGAGCAGGAAGAAATACTGAAGAACAACCCCCATTTGATTATTGCTACTCCGGGAAGAATATTAGACTTCCAACGGATGGGTAAAATAGATTTTAAGAAAATAGACACCTTTGTGATTGATGAAGCCGACCGTCTTTTCGATATGGGCTTTTATCCCGATATCCAACAGATGTTTAAATTGATGGGTAAAAACAAAAAGCGACAAGTAATGCTCTTTAGTGCCACCTTAGGAACCAGAGTTAGAAACCTTGCCTGGGCTTATATGGATAATCCTATCGAAATTGAGGTGCAACCAGAAGAAATCACAGTCGAAAATGTTGTTCAAAGCCTTTATCATGTCTCTAAAAGTGAGAAGCTTGAACTTCTTTTGAGGATTCTCGCTAAAGAAAATCCAACAAACGCCCTTATTTTTACCAACACAAAAGCAATGGCAATAGAATTAAGCAAAAGGCTCAATGTCAACGATTACAAAAGCCAATACCTTATGGGAGACCTTCCTCAGAGTAAACGCTTAGCAGTAATTAACAGGATGAAAAAGGGACAATTGAGAATTTTAGTTGCCACTGATGTTGCTGCCAGAGGGTTGCAGATTGATGATTTGGAAATGGTTATCAATTATGATATCCCCGAAGATTACGAGAGTTATGTCCACCGTATCGGTAGGACTGCCCGAGCTGGGAAATCGGGAAAAGCCATTACCTTAGCCTGTGAGCAGTTTGTTTATGGCCTAGAGGCAATTGAAGAGTACATCCAAATGAAAATTCCGGTGTTATGGATTGACGATGAAAATTTACCGATAGTTGTCGATAAGAGTGCCAATATGCGTTTTAGAGATTTGGTCAGCCAAAAAGAGTATGCTTCTTCAAGTTTTACTAAAAAATCTGCTCCTAAAAAAGAAAAAAAACACCATCGTGCTCCCCCACGCAGACCAAAGCCGGCTATCGGAGTCAAAAAACCGTTACCCAAAATCCTCCCCAGCAAAGTCAATTTTAATGAAGTTAAAGAGCTCGATTTTGAGCAGAGGATGGATTACTACAAAAAAATGTACGCCCCGCAAGAGGTTTTGAGCGAACAAAAAGAGAGAGATGAGAAGACAGTAGCACCGAAAAAGAAGGAGGGTGTCCTACAGAAATTATTTGGAAGGGTGAAAAAATGATGCTTAAAAGATTTATTTCTTACTATCGACCTTACAAAAAACTCTTTTTCTTAGATATGTGTGCAGCCGTAATAGGCTCTTTGCTGGCTATTTTGTTTCCTCAGCTGACAAGGGAACTGTTACGCACCTATATTCCAGACCAAAATTGGTCAATGATGATTTATATCTTTGTTTTGATGTTTGCAATCTACGTTGTCCAAACTCTGACTACTTATATAAGGGTAAGGTGGGGTCATCAGCTTGGTGTTTATATGGAAACAGATATGCGCCAAGATCTCTTTAGCCATCTTCAGAGACTCTCTTTTGGGTATTACGATCAAACAAAGACAGGGCATCTGATGAGCAGATTAACAAATGACCTCTTTATGATAACCGAAACTGCCCACCACGGTCCTGAAGACCTTTTAATTTCAGTAGTTGTTATTATCGGTGCCTACTCGTTTATGTTTTCCAACAACGTTAAGTTAGCTTTGGTCAGTCTAATACCGATGCCGTTTATGCTTGTTTTTGGAATTTATTACGGCAGACAACTTAAAGCCAGCTTTAGGGAAGTCCGCTCTACAGTAGCTGACGTTAACTCTCTGGTTGAAAACTCAATTCAGGGGGTCAGGGAAGTACAATCTTTTACCAGCGAGAGTTTTGAAAAACAAAAATTCAAACATGTAAATACAATTTTTAAAGATGCCCGCAGCAATCAGTACAAAATGATGGCCCGTTATGAGTCAATAATGATGTTCTTCAGGGAGATTTATTATTTTGTTACCGTTGTCGGCGGAGCAATTTTAATCTATTACAAAGCAATACCGGTTTATGATTTAGTTACTTTTATCCTTTATGTAGGGGTCGTTTTACCCCCCATTGACCGCCTGATAAGCTTTACCGAGCAGTTGCAACAGGGAATGGCGGCCTTTGAAAGATTTGTCGAGGTGATGGATATTCAAAGCGATATTGAAGATGTTGAGGGAGCTGTTGATTTAGAGATTACCGAAGGTGAAGTTACCTTTAACAATGTTACTTTTAGCTACAATAACTCTTCAGAAGAGGTTTTAAAAGAGATAGACTTTACCATCAAAGGGGGCTCAACGGCAGCAATTGTCGGAGAATCAGGAGCTGGTAAAAGTACCCTAGTCTCCCTCATCCCCCGCTTTTACGAGCCTCAGAAAGGACAAATTTTAATCGATGGTCAGGATATAAAGAATGTTAAAAAGAAGTCTTTGCGTAAGCAGATAGGATTTGTTCAACAAAATATTTTTCTCTTTGACGGTTCAATCCGGGAGAATTTAAAATACGGTAAAACTGATGCCACCGATTCAGAGATGTTGGAAGCTCTGGAATTAGCCAATTTGGGCCCCTTTGTCCGCTCATTGCCTGATGGACTCGATACCGAAGTCGGGGAGAGGGGAACCCGATTAAGCGGAGGGCAAAAACAGCGAATCTCTATTGCCCGCGTCTTTTTGAAAAATCCAAAAATATTAATATTTGATGAGGCAACCAGTTCGCTTGATACCGAGTCAGAAAGCCAAATACAGGAAGCTTTTAGTCGTTTGGCCGAGGGGCGAACTGCAATTGTAATCGCCCACCGCTTAACTACAGTAAGAAACAGCGATGTTATCCACGTCATTGAGCAGGGAAAGATTGCCGAGTCGGGAAAACATGACAAACTTTTAGAGCAAGACGGCCACTATGGACGACTTTACAAGAACCAACAACTGTGGTAGGTAGATTGTATGTTGAAATATATCCATATTGTTTTAGCCGTAACGCTAATAGTAATAGGATTTATAATCTCAGTTTTTGTAGCAATAATCCCCTCCTTTTTTATGCTTTTATTCAAAAAAGAGAGAGCTTATCTCTATTGGATGCGCCTTAACGGAACTAATATAAGTCGATTAATTCTTTGGTCTTTGAGGGTGAATGTAATTGTTGAAGGGAAGGAAAACATCCCAGAGGATAACCAAAGGGTCTGTTTTGTCTCCAACCATCAAAGTATGCTCGATATCCCCTTAGTTTTGGCTTCTTTAAGAATCTGGCCCGGTTTTATTACTAAAAGTGAACTTAAGAAGGTCCCTATCTTAAACTCGTGGATTAAAGCTATGAACAGTGTCTATATCGACAGAAAAAGTCCCCGTTCTTCTTTGCAGGCCATTATAAAAGGTTCCGATAACATTAAAAAAGGAATTCCGATGTTTATCTTTCCTGAAGGGACGCGCAGTAAAACGGGAGAACTTGGCAAATTTAAAACAGGGAGCTTAAAACTGGCAACAAAAGCCAAAGCTACAATTGTCCCCATTACCATTGAAGGAAGCGCTTTGGCATTGGAGCGAAAAACAGGAATTAAAAGAACGACAGTTCATGTTTCCGTTGCAAAACCGATTGAGAGTGCCTCTTTGGATGAGCAGGGGATTAAAGAGTTGCCCCTTGTTGTTTTTGGCTCTATTGAGAAGCAGTTTAAAAAGTTCAATGATTCAACGGTAGCCGAGAATGTTAAAAGTTGAAAACCTTTTTTTTGCCTATAGAGATTACTTAAAAAAGGACTCTTTTAAACCGGTATTAAACAATCTTAATTTAACTTTGAAAAAAGGGAAAAAGCTCTTAATTTTAGGGGCCCCCGACAGCGGAAAGTCGACACTGGCACGGATTTTGTGTGCTCTCATTCCCCGTCATATGGATGGCAAAATAGACGGAACCATAAAGATAGGTGAGTTAGATATTGGCAAAGTATCCCCTTGGGACTTAACAAATCTGACGACTTTAGTGACTCAAAACCCTCAGGAGCAACTGTTAATGAGTACCTGCTCAGAAGAGGTTGCCTTCCCTTTAGAGTCGTTGGGGATATCCCACCAAATAATAGAACAAAAAGTTGAAGAGGCTCTTAACAGGTGGTCGCTTAAGAATTTTGCTTTGGTTAATCCGCAGGAACTTTCACAGGGAGAACAACGGAGATTGCTCCTTTCGGTTACCGATGCAATAAATTCTCCTTTTTGGATAATGGATGAAACATTTGACGACTTGGATGTGAACTATAAAGAGGTATTGGCTAAAAGGCTTAAAGAGGAAAAAAGGACAATCCTACTTTTTGCATCCCGTTACTTAAAGGAATATAAAGATATTTTTGATAACTATGCCTTACTAAAAGAGGGTAGACTCTCCTTTGGTGAAAAGAATGAGATTTTAACGGAGTATGAGAAAGAGAGTAAAACCCTTTTTAATCCAATAAACAGCAGTAACACCGAGAGAAAAAAACAGGTACTACAATGCAGTGACGCTCAAATTATTCATCCCCGACGTTCGTTAATCAGCAGTAATCCTTTTACCCTTAATGTGAAGAATTTCTACCTGGAAAGCGGAGAAGTTGTGGCTTTGGTCGGACCAAACGGTTCAGGCAAAAGTACCTTTAGCAGAGCTCTTTGTGCCCTTGATCCCTTTGTCAAAGGGACAATTACGATTGATAAAGAAGAACAAACCACTAAAGAGTTACAAAAGCAGGTCGGCTATCTTTTTCAAAATCCCGACTTTGGAATTTTTTTACCAACAGTCAAAGAAGAACTGGGATGGTCACTGAGAAAGGATAAAGCTCTCAGTCAATCTGAAAAAGAGGAGATTGTTGCCAAGACTGCAAAACTTTTCCATCTAAAAACCGAAGATAATCCCTCAATGATGAGTTACGGAAGCAGAAAATACCTTCAAGCGGCAGTTTATTACATAATAGACCGCCCCTTTATAATAATAGATG
>JBAYOE010000013.1:0-17971 GCA_041678405.1 Sphaerochaetaceae bacterium
ACTGAGGGTTCATAATAATAAGTACAAAGCCTCTGAACAACAATTCAATCAGGCCTTCGGGTAGATTTTTAGTTATGAAGCATCAGGGCCTTTCGAGTAGATTTAGTTTTGAGGCACTACGGGCTACTGACCTTCATAAGTAATCAGCGTTTTAATCTCATACCCTTTTAAGATTTTTTCGTAATCTAAAAAGGGAAGTCCGATTACTCCAAAAATACCGGCGACTTTTGCCCCCATCTCTTCAATTAATTCGGCTGCCGCTTTTATGGTTCCCCCGGTCGCTATTAGGTCGTCTGCTAAAAGGACGTTTGTATCTTTTGTAACATCTGATTCATGAATAGTCACGAAATCTTGCCCGTACTCCAAATTATACTTTCTCTCTTTGGTTTTACCGGGAAGTTTCCCTTTTTTCCTGACAAGAATCAGAGGTATTTGCATTTTATAAGCAAAAGGGGCGGCAAAGACAAATCCTCGGGCTTCAACACAGGCTACGGCATCGATATTTTTATCTTTGTAATACTCAACCATCGTGTCGATACAATAACTGAAAGCTTCAGGATTAGTAAGAATACTTGTGATATCATAAAAGAGAATCCCCGAACGGGGGAAGTTGTGGATCTTTCTGATTGCCGAATCTAGGTCATAACTATTCATTGCCCTCTCCTACGGATAAGATTTTTTAAATTCAGCTACCCTTGGGGATGAACTGAAATTTAGATTATCGACTCTGTTACTCTTTATATAGTGGTATGCCAAAGATCCTATCATAGCTGCATTATCTGTACAAAGCTTCATTGAAGGAATTGCCAACTCTATGTTTTTGATAGCTTTGAGTTCCTTTCTTAACAGAGAGTTAGCGCCAACGCCTCCACCAACGGCCAAACGGCTAAAGCCCTCCTCTTTTAAGGCTCTTTTAACCCTTTTGACAATCATTCCTACAGCACTTCTCTGAAAAGAGGCAGCAATATTTTCAGCTGATTTATCACTCTTTTTGTCCCAGAATAGATCCAATTGGTTTATTACAGCAGTCTTTAAACCCGAATAGGAGACATCATACACATGGTTGCCTTTATCCAGTTTTGAACCGGGAAACAAGAATGCTTTTTGGTTCCCCTTTTGGGCTAATTTATCGATTGCCAATCCGCCGGGATAACCCAGATTGTAGTGTTTGGCAACTTTATCGAAAGCTTCCCCTATAGCATCATCAATAGTTGTCCCTAAAACTTCCATGTCATCAAAATCATTCACTTTACAGATGATTGTGTGTCCGCCTGAAACTAAAAGTCCTAAATAAGGGTATTCTAGGGGACTCTCAATTTGAGATGCATGTAAATGAGCTTTAATGTGATCAACTGCCACTATGGGAATATTTAATGTTGCACTTAAGGCTTTTGCAAAATTAACTCCAACTAAAAGAGATCCAAGTAAACCGGGACGGTTAGTTACACCTATGCCATCTAAATCATCAACAGTGACAGAAGCTTCTTTAAGAGCCTCTTTCACAACCGCAGAGATCCATTGAATGTGAATGCGGGATGCGATTTCTGGAACGACTCCGTAAAAAGGGCGGTGTTGCTCCAGCTGAGTTGCAACTACATTGCTTAAAATCTTTCTTCCATCTTCAACGACTGAAGCTGAACACTCATCGCAACTGGTTTCAATCCCCAAGACCTTCAAACCACTGCTCCCAGTCATAAAGGTCCTCTATCTGTTCTAATGTAAAACCGTCTTCTATTAAATCGGGGTATATTTCTTTATAAAAATCAACTACTGCCGGAGACCACATAGAACCAACTTTGACACTCTTGTCAACTTTGATTCTTATTGCAATTATCCTCTCTTCGGGTATTGAACTCTCCGCTCTGTAACGAACATATTTCTTTTCCAGAATGAACTCCAATATTAACAAGATTTTCTTTTATACACGGTAGATTTAATCTATTAAATGGTCAACCCCTTTTTATATTTCATCTTGCATCTCTAGTGAAAATCCTATAGTGTTGTAGCGATTTAACAAGCCAAAATAGCTTAGGGGTAGAGCAACGCACTCGTAATGCGTAGGTCGTGGGTTCGACTCCCACTTTTGGCTGAAACTTAAGAGGCCGGCATTGCCGGCCTCATTTGGTTTATCTGTTTTTCAGAACTGCCTGAGCAGCTGCCAAACGGGCTACCGGTACTCTGAAGGGGGAACAGGAAACATAATCCAAACCGACTTTGTGGCAGAACTCCACCGACTTTGGATCTCCTCCGTGCTCACCACAGATTCCCAGTTTTATGGTTGGATTGACAGACCTTCCAAGATCTTTTGCCATCTGAACCAACTTCCCTACTCCGTCGATATCAAGAGTCTCAAACGGATCGTAATCGTAGATTCCCTTATCGGTATCGTTGACATAGTGACCTAAGAAACTTCCCGAATCATCACGGGAGAATCCGCATGCCATCTGTGTTAAATCGTTGGTTCCGAAGCTGAAGAATTGGGCGGTTTTTGCAATTTCATCGGCGGTGATTGCAGCTCTGGGAACCTCAATCATTGTTCCGATTGTGTATTCAACCTTCTCTTTTTTCTCAGCAAAAACTTCGGCAATTACTTTTTCAGCCTCTTTTCTGGTGAATTCAAACTCTTTGTAATGTCCTACCAACGGAATCATAATCTCAGGATGTACATCAACTCCTTTGGCTTTAACATTAATGGCTGCTTCAATGATAGCTCTGACTTGCATGTGTAAGATTTCAGGATAAATGATTGCCAAACGACAGCCACGGAATCCTAGCATCGGGTTAAACTCGTGCAGCTGTGCAGTTTTTTGGGCAATCTCTTCAACGCTGATACCGAGATTAAGAGCCATCTCATGTCTTGAAGTATGATCATTGGGTAAGAACTCGTGCAATGGTGGATCCAAGAGTCTTACAGTAACAGGTTTTCCGTCAAGGACGGTGAAAATTTCCTCAAAATCCCCTCTTTGCATCGGCAGGATTTCATTGAGTGCTTTGACACGATCTATTTTGTTATCGGCAAGAATCATTTTTCTGACGCTTGTTATTCGATTGCTTCCGAAGAACATGTGCTCGGTTCGTGTTAAACCGATTCCTTCGGCACCAAGTAAGATAGCCATTTTGGAGTCGGCTTGAGTATCGGCATTTGTCCTTACCTTAAGTGTTCTGATTGCATCCACATACCCCATAAATTTATTGTAGTATGTATAAAGCAGAGAGTCTTCGGCTTTCATTGAGCCTTCAAGAACCTGAACAATTTCAGAAGGTTTAACGTCGATTTTTGAGGCATATACTGCACCGGTAAACCCGTCAAGTGATATAAAATCACCCTCTTTAATCGTTACGCCACCTGCCGACAATGTACCATTTTTGTAGTTTATAACAATATCACCGGCACCTGATACACAAGGACATCCCATTCCGCGGGCAACTACGGCTGCGTGACTGGTCATTCCGCCTCTGGTGGTCAAAATCCCTTTGGCAACTGCCATTCCCCCAATGTCTTCGGGGCTGGTTTCGATTCGGGCTAAGATGACATTCTCACCCTCTTTTGCCATCTCTTCAGCTTTTTCGGCCGAGAAATAGACATGTCCACTGGCTCCACCCGGGCTGGCGTTCAATCCTGAAGCGATGACTTTGAGACCCCGTTTTTTAATGTCGGCATTGTCCAAAACCGGTGAAAAGAGTTTATTAAACTCCCCTGCCGGGACTCTGGAAACAGCCTCTTCTTTAGAGATGAGGCCTTCTTCGACCATGTCGACTTGGGTTCTCAGCCAACTGAAGACAGTCCTTTTACCGTTACGGGTCTGGAGGATATAGAGAGTTCCCTCTTGGATGGTAAACTCAATATCTTGCATGTCTTTGTAGTGGTTTTCCAGAATATGTCTGATATCAATCAGCTGTTGATAAGCATCGGCATTGATATTTTTTAAGGTTTCAATAGTTTCGGGAGTTCTTATTCCGGCAACAACATCTTCACCCTGAGCATTCATTAAGAACTCGCCGTAGAAAATATTTTCTCCGTCCGAGGGGTCACGGGTAAAAGCAACGCCTGTACCGCTTTCGTCACCCATGTTTCCAAATACCATTGCCTGAACGTTTACTGCTGTCCCTAAAAGACCTCTGATATCGTTCATTTGGCGATATTTTATTGCCCTTTCGTTGTTCCATGAATCAAAAACTGCATTAATGGAAGCAAACAGTTGCACCATTGGGTCAGTCGGGAAATCGCTACCGATGACATCTTTATAAATCTTTCTGTATCGGGCAATTACCTCTTTTAGGTCTTCGACGTCCAACTCAGTATCTAAAACCTTGTTTTTTTCATCTTTTACAGCCTGAAGTGCATGTTCAAAATCTTCATGAGGAACGCCCATTACAACATCGCCAAACATCTGCATGAAACGGCGGTAACTGTCCCAAGCAAATCTTTCGTTGCCTGTTTTTTCGGCCAATGCTTTTGCCGAATCGGGATTCATCCCTAAGTTAAGAACAGTATCCATCATCCCCGGCATTGAGGCAGCTGCTCCGGAACGAACCGAAACCAACAGCGGATTTTTGCTGTCTCCCAGTTTGGCTCCCATAACTGTCTCTAATTTTTTCAAGTTCTCAAGAATTTCTTCCCTAAGTCCTTCGGGGTATTGTCCGTTGTTAGCGCTGTAGTAGGCACAGGTATCGGTGCTTATAGTGAATCCCGGGGGTACCGGTAATCCGATTGTTGTCATGTCTGCCAGGTTAGCACCTTTACCACCCAGCAAATTCCTCATAGCTGCTGTTCCGTCAGCTTTTCCATCACCAAAGAAATAAACGTGTTTTTCTTGGTTTTTTGCCATTTATGAGAGCCTCCTTTAATGAGTTTTATAGTCAATTTGCAGTTTACTAATTTATAGGAAGAAGCCCTCCCTGTCAATGCAAGGGAGGGCTCCGCTTTTTATGCGCTAAATGTATATGACTCAAGCAGTTTCAGTCGATTTGGCTGTTTCATCCTATCCAAAGCTTTTTTCTCTATTTGCCGTATTCTCTCTTTTGTTAAATTAAAAAGCTCACCAATCTCTTTTAAACTCATCGGAATCGCACCGTTTAAACCAAAACGCATTTCAATAATTTCCCGCTCTTTATCACTTAAAACTTCTAGTGCTTTGTTGATATCTTCTCTAAGTGATTTCTCCACTAAAATGCTTTCAGCAGAACGATATTCATCTTCTACAAAATCGCCGACCGTAGAATTGGCAGGGTCTCCGTAAACAGGAGAATCCAAACTAATCATTTCACGACTGATTGATAAAAGATCCTCAACCATCTGAGAATCCATATTCAAAGCTTGACCCAACTCTTCAACAGTGGGGTCTTCCCCATTCTCATGTACCAATTTTCTCTGCATCTTTTGGATTTGAACCAATTCATTGGCTCTGTTTAACGGAAGCCTAACGGTTCGCGATTTTTCACATATTGCTTTTAATATAGATTGTCTTATCCACCAAACCGCGTAGCTTATAAAATGGTAACCTCTTTCGACTTCAAATTTTTCAAGGGCATTCATCAACCCGATGTTACCTTCATTTATTAGATCTGTAAGAGGAAGTCCCTGATTTTGATATTTCTTTGCCACATTAACAACAAAGCGTAAGTTAGATTCAATCATCCGTTTTCGTGCAAACGAATCTCCGTTGGCTGCTCTGGTAGCTAAATCAATCTCCTCTTCTCTTGTTAAAAGGGGTATTCTGTTAATCTCTTTTAAATAAATGGAGAGGATGTTCTCATCGTCAAAGCTGTTGCTCTCATTTAATAATCTGCTATTCTGTCTCATACCAACTCCTTGTGACATTAGTACAAGCATTTACTGTGCCAACACAATATTTATTGAGATAATTTTTATTTATTAGTTATAGAATATAGATTTATAAAATTTATAGGAAAAATGGAAACTGCACTAATATACTGAAACTAGGGACTATTTGTCCCAATAGCGAATTCAACGGGATAGTAGGTGTCAAATTGACCCATAATTTAAGGTTTAGCTCAATATTGAGTGACACCTAAGGAGTCAATGTCATCCATCTCCCAAGGAAAATCAATTTTGACCGATTCGTAGAAAGCCCTCATGTTAGTAGCGGTAAAGGGAATTTGAGACTCACTAAGTTCTTTCAGTAAAAGAGTATATCTATGTTTTATCAAGTCATGAACCATATCGCCTTCTGCAAGATTGCTGATGGCTTTTCCTCTTTTACCGAGGATGTAACGAGCCATCTGAACTTCATGGAACTCTCTAAATTGGGACTCTTTTACCTTCTCAAAAGATAAATCACGTAACAGAAAAGCATCACTGAAACATTTAATTGAACTTTCGAGTTCTTTCAGACGGCTTAGAACCACCCCTAGTCTGAAAAAACAGAGCGCACTTTTATGGTGATCCAGACCGCTTTCATTTTTTAAATTTATTGTACAGACATGCAAAGCCCGTTCATAACGCCTTTTTAAATCAGTTTCCACACCAAACCCCATTCCTTTTAAAACTAATATAACAAAAGGAAACAAAATCGGAAAGTTGATTCTAATTTTTAAGCCGCCTTGACCGCTTTGAATATAGTTCGTATATTTCAAGAGGATTTCAATTCAATGTCCAATTTAATTAACAGAGCATACAGGAGGCGATTATGGCAATTAAACCGCTTGGCGACAGAGTACTGGTGAAAATGGAAGAGGTTCAAGAAAAAACCGCTAGCGGAATTTTTATTCCACAAACTGCACAGGAAAAGACTCAGATTGCTGAAGTTCTTGCCGTTGGAGATGATGAAAGTATTAAAGTCAAAAAAGGTGATAAAATCTTGTATGACAAATATGCCGGAACTGCCGTAAAGGCTGACGGCAAAGAACTACTGATCATCAGTAACGGGGACATTCTTGCAGTAATTGAGTAACTGACAATGGGGGCTTAAATGCCCCCTCTATTTTAGAGTGTACAAGAAGTCTTCAATTTTTTCGTTTATTCTGTTGCTTTCAGTCTCAGGATGAAACGACGGCGGGAGTGAATTTAGCATAAAATAGCCGTACTGTTTATTGACAATTCTTCCGTCAAGAATTAGAACAATCCCCTTATCGTTGTTGTTGCGCAAAAGTCTCCCAAAACCTTGTTTAAGTCTCATTGTTGCCTCGGGAAGAGCCAGATTGAAAAATCCTCCCAAGCCCTCTTTATCGAGAGCTTCCATGCGGGCTTTAAACACAGGGTCGGTAGGCAGCCTAAACGGCAGTTTTGTAATCACAACCATCCGCAGAGTCGACCCGGGTGCGTCTACTCCCTCCCAAAAACTGTCAGTGGCAAAAAGAACACTGTCTTGTTCCTCTTTGAATCGCTGCAGAAGTTGAAACCTATCCTCATCTTCCTGCTTCATAATTTCAATTTTTTCTTTGGCCAGAATCTCTTTCAACTCGTTAAATACAAGATTCAACATTGAATATGAAGTAAAGAGAACTAAGGCTCCTCCCCCGCTTGAAATCAAAGCCTCTTTAATAGTTGTTATGCAGTATTCCACATACCGGCTGTTCTCTTTTTCGTTAAACAGCGGGGCATCAAACGGAGTCAGCAACAATAAGTTTTCTTTGAAATTAAAGGGACTTGGGTAAACGGCCTTTAAAAACGGTCTATTTCCCAAAGGAAGTCCAACCCGCGAACCCCAATAATTAAAATCGTCGTTTAGATCCAATGTGGCGCTGGTGCAGACAACACTGTTTAATTGGGAGAACAAAAGGTCTTTTAACAAAGTTGCAACCGATAAGGTTGTTGTATTTACAGTTACCGTTTTCTCCTTTTTAAGTTCCATCCACCTTATAAGTTTTTCGCTCTCCTCCCAGCTGAGAAAGAGGTTTAAATTCAGCGATAGTTGATAAATATTTTTTATATGAGTAAGGAGTTCTCTGCCCCTCGATTCCAGCTCTTCATCAATACTTGCTTTTTCAAGAATCCTCTGAACAATCATTAAAAGAGTTTCGCTGTTTTTGTTTAATTGATCGGCAAAAGGCAATAATGGATTTAAATGAGTTTTATTCTCTTCATTTAACAAAAGGGTGTTTGAGGAAGTTTTATCAAACAAAGAGAGCAGGTAAGTTTCGATATCGAGAGATGTAGACTGGATTTCGCTAAACAGGGTACCCACTGTTTTATAACTCTTATCTTGGATAAAGAGCTGTTTTAAATCTTCCAAGGGTGCATTCTTTGAAAATCTTTTTTTTGTACATCGGTCGACAGAGCGGGTTAATGAATGTTTGTCGTAAGAGTAATTAAAAAAGTCCGTTGCATTTTTTTCAATATTGTGTGCTTCATCTATGATTAAATTACTAAAAGAGGGCAAAACACCCTCACTGTCAAAATCCAACTCTTCTTTCTCTCTGTAACTTATGTCAGTAAAAAGAAGGTGATGGTTTGTGATAATTATGTTTGCTTCCGAGGCCTCTTTGCGTGATTTATAGTAGAAGCATTGAGAGTGGTAAGGACATTTGTATCCATAACAGGAATCGGCATCACTGTTAACCGAAAACCATAGCTGCTCATCCAACTTCCCTTTAAAGTCACTTTTTAAACCACTCTTACTTTTTTGAGCCCACTTTAAAAGCTTTTGGAGTTGGGGATTGTCTGTGATTTCCTTAACAACCTGTTCTAATCTTCTCAAACAGAGGTAGTTGGCTCTGCCCATTAAAAGAGCCCCTTTGATGTCGGAATTCATTACCTGTTTTAAAAAAGAAAGATCTTTTTCATAAAGCTGTTTTTGTAAGTTTATCGTATTTGTAGCAATAACGGTACGTTCTTTTGTTCTCTCTTTTGCCCATAGTAGTGCTATTGCTAAATAGGCAAAAGATTTACCGATACCGGTACCGGCTTCGATGGCACAAATTGAATGTTCCTTAAAAGCACGATTAATGAGCAGAGCCATTTCCAACTGCCCCTCTCGGAATTCATAACTCTCCATCTTTTGGGAAAGTTGGCCCCCTTCATCAAAAATATCGTAGATGTCAGAGTGTTCCAATTTGGTATTCCTTGAGTTTTCGATGGAGCGTTTTTCTGGCAATATTTAAAGTATCGGCTGCTTTACTTTTATTTCCCCCACAGTGGGCAACTGTAGCCATTATCATACTCTTTTCGGCTTCCTGCATTGTTGCGCCTAAGGGGATTATTACCTGTTGTTCCTCTTTTGAAGAGCGGACGCTTTGGGGCAAGTCATCAATGTCGATTATAGATTTAGTTGCCAAAACCACCATACTTTCAACATAATTTCCCAACTCTCTGATGTTTCCAGGCCAGTCGTATGAAAGAAGTGCACTTTTTGCCTGCTGGGTAAAACCCTCAACGTTGCGGTTGTTTCGTTTGTTATAAAGATCTAAAAAATGGGAGAGCAGCAGCGGGATATCTTCTCGACGCTCTCTTAAGGGGGGGACATCTATGTGGATTACGTTTAACCTGTAAAAAAGGTCTTCTCTGAAACGGCCGGCTTCGACTTCGGCCAAAAGGTTTCTGTTTGTGGCTGCTACCAACCTAACATCGACTGTAATGGTTTTTTCACCGCCTAGACGTTCAAATTGTCGCTCCTGTAAAACTCGGAGCAATTTAACTTGTGTTGAGGAACTGAGTTCTCCTATCTCATCCAAAAAGAGAGTTCCGCCGTGGGCTAATTCAAAACGCCCTTTTCGTGATGAAATTGCTCCGCTGAAAGCCCCTTTCTCATGTCCAAACAGTTCATCTTCCAAAAGGGTCTCGGCAAAGGTTGCACAACTGACTTTAATAAAAGGACCCTCTGAACGAGATGATTGGTGATGAAGGGCATCGGCAACCAACTCTTTACCCACACCGCTTTCGCCTGTGATTAAGACACTTGCAGTGGCATCGGCAACTTGGGCAATGGTTTCTAAAAGGCGCCTCATTTTGTTGCTTTTTCCGATTATTTTATCGTAACCACTCTGTCTTTTTAACTCTGCCAACTCTTTTTTCAAAGCGGCATTTTGATCGTACAAATCCAAATTAGAAAAAGCCCTTTTTATCAGCAAAAAAAGGCGGTCTAAGTTAAGTGGCTTTGTCATAAAATCGACGGCGCCGTTACGCATCGCCTCTACGGCAGCCTCAATCGTTCCGTGCCCGGTTAATATTACAACCGGCATCGTCGGATAATTTGAAATTACCCTTTTTAAAAGTTCTTGACCGTTCATACCGGGCATACGTAAATCACTGATTAACAGATCTACGCTGTTTGTGGTTATTATTTTCCAAGCTTCATTTCCGTCAGCTGCCAACAGAACGTTGAAATTTTCATCCTCTAATGCTATTTGCAAACCACTGCGAATATTTTTTTCATCATCGGCTATTAAGATGGTTCTTCTCATTTATCTACTCCAGTGCCAATCTTTCAGTAACGGGAATCGGGAGACTGATTGAAAAAGTTGCCCCCTCATTAACTTTTGAGATGACACTTATTTCACCATTATGCTCTTTTACTTCTTTAAATACCATAGTCAAGCCCAAGCCTGAACCAGTGCTCTTGGTGGTAAAGTAGGGTTCAAAAATTTTGGAGAGTGTCTCAGAGTCCATCCCTTTACCACTATCTTTAACAGACAGAACTACCAAATCGCCCTCCTGCTTTGTTGTGACGGTTAAGATTCCCCCCCTCCTGCTCATTGCGCTTTGAGAATTTTTAATAATATTTAAAAGCGCCTGCTTTATTAAATTTTCATCCAAACGAAGTTTCGGTAAATACTCATCTAAATTTTTCTTTATTTCGATACCGTTTTCCGATAGCTCATACGTAACAAAGTTTAAAACCTCTTCCACTATCCTGTTAAGTGATTCTAATCGTAATCTGACATCCATCGGTCTTACTGCAAATAAAAAATCGACAACAATTGCATTTAAACGGTTAATTTCTTCGTCGATTACATCCAGATAACGACTCGATTCTTCCAATGACAACTTCTCTTTCCGTTCAAATGCTTTCCTTAACAGCTGGAGATGGATATCAATTGAGGCAAGAGGATTTTTAATTTCATGGGCAACACCGGCGGCAACTGTCGTCAAGCTGGCTAAACTCTCAGAACGGTGTAATCGTGCCTCCTGTTGCTTAAGGTTAGTTACATCGTGAACTAAAATTAAAAATCTTTTTTTGTTATCGAGGCTGAAAACGGCTTCCAATTCGCTGGTAAACGATGAAATTTCAACTATAATTGTGTGAACTCGTTCTCCTCTTTGAAAATAAAACTCTTTTTCAACTTTCTCCCGGTCGTTTATGTTGTCCAAAGAGGTATTGATGAACTTAATGACATCATCATCGGCTATAACATACTGAAGGGTGGAGCCCTCGGTCATTTTTCGCTTTAATGGAAGATACCGTTTGGCTACATTGTTGCAGCTTAAAACCCGTAATCTACTGTTAATTACAATAACACCTGTGTCGATATTCTCTAAAGCATTGCCAAGGAGTTCATTTTCGCTGGCTTGATAGCGGACTAAGGTTTTAATCTCATCTGTGCTGAGTTTTTCAATTTTATTAAATGCTCTTCTAACAAACTTATTCATCACATATCCAAGAGACGGTAGTAGATAGTTTCAACCAAAATACGCCCATTTTGGTTGAATGTAAGTGCTTTTTGTAATCCCTCTTTTATAATAGAACCGATGCTACTCACCTTTGTTGGGCTTATCTTATTATTGTAATAGAAATTGTATAAAGAATCTTCGCTCTTTTTGAAGAAATACTCAAGCTGCTCTTCGTCATCAAGATTAAGACTTAACTGTTCCAAAGCTTTTCTGTCAAGATTTTTTTTAGTGATGATACTTTTTATAAAGGTATTTGCGTTCTCATTAATCTGACGATAGGGAATTTTAGCCCGATCCAAAAAAAACTCCTCGAGAGAGTTGTAAAAAGAGCCTTCAACAAAAAACTTTTCAGAAAGGAGGCGGTTCTTTTCTTCTACGGAGAGTTCATTAAATCGATAACTTCTCAGTCGTGAGAGTAATGTTGCCGGCAGCCGATTACCAAATTGGGCAATTACTATTATGTAGGTATTTTTAGGCGGTTCTTCAAATAGTTTTAAGAGGCTGTTGAGAGCCGAATCACCGCACTCTTCAATTCCTTCCATAATTACAACGCGGTTTTGATTTTTAAATGTTGTTTGAGTTACCCATCTCTGTATTAATCGGACTTGATTGATTGTAAGGGAGCTGCTGTTTTTAACAAGCGAGCGCATTTGATATAAACTGTTTTCCAACTGATTGACAACTTTTTCAACATCATCTTCGGTTTCCAAAAAATCGAGGGTCTCGTCCAAAGCGGCACTTAAACTAAAAATTGCATTACTTTTGGTATTAGATGGGTCATAGAGGGGATTACGGTAATTAAGAAGCATAATTCTTATGGTTTTAAAGAGGTTCTCTTTTGCTTTTAGAGTACCCAACACTTTATAATTTTCTAAAAGGGCATCAATGCGACTGTAATGATTTCGATTTCCCACAATCAAAAGGTTATCGACTTTAAGTTTATCAAAAGCGAGACAGTAGGGACAAATACAGTTAAAACTGCTGTCTCCGCTACAGCTTAAAAGACGGACACTCTCTAGTGCCATGCTCATCCTGCCACTGTAACGATTGCCGCTAAACAATGAACTGTGGGAAAAACTGTTGTCTTCAATCTCTTTCGTTATGTGTCTAAAGAGTTCATTTTGAATTCCCGAGAGAAAATCACCCATTCAAAAGCCCTTTTGCAAAGGTTATGGTTTTTTCACTTAAAGGTCCGATGACTTTGGTTAATATAATACTTTTATTAACATAGTCATCAACATTGACAACTTTTTGGTTTTTTGCCAAAAAGAGCAATAAAGCTAAAACAACACCGAATTCAACAATTCCAAGAACAAATCCCAAGATCTTATCCAACCAACCGAGTTTTAAGGCCGTTAAAGTCTTCTCTAAAAGAAAGCCTATAACCATTACTACAACAAACCCTCCGACAAAAAAGGCAACAAAAGCAATTACAGTAGCCCAAAAAAGGGAGATATCGAAAGTATTGAGAATAATAGGTGTTCCCAAGTTGGAGAAATAAAGAGCAATGATTGCACCGACTAAAAGCCCCACCCTTGAAGAAAACTCACGGGCAAACCCTTTGACCGACCCCACAACTGCAGCCAGTACAGCTATGGCCAAAACCACCACATCGACAATATTTAGGCTAAAAGGCCCCACCGCTAAATGCCAACCAGCCATATTAATTTCTCCCCTTTAGTGTTTTTAAAATTGCATCGACACATAATTTCTCAGCATCCCCTTTGTAAAGTGCTGCTGCGTTATAAGCCAATTGCTCTTGTATTTTAACACAACTTAGAAGTTGTACAACAGTATCAAGAAATTTCTTTTCATCCAAAGAGTCACTATCCAATACAACAGCCGCGTTATTTTGTGAAAGCCTTTGTGCATTGGCAATTTGATCACCTCGGGAACTTTTTGTCGATAGTGGGATTATAAGCATAGGGACACCCACTTTAGAAAAGTCGGCTAAAGCAGTTGCCCCACCTCTTGAGACCACCAAAGTTGCAACGTTTAATAACTCTTCCAACTCCCCTTTTATAAAAGAAAACCTTTTATAATTTTTCATTTTAATGTCGGAGTAATTTTGAGTTCCGCTTTGATGAACTATGTTTGTCAGTTTAGTCAACTCACCTAGATTTTTTTCAACTAAATCATTGAGTTGTTGGGAGCCTAAAGAGCCCCCCAATACTACCAACAAAGGAAGATTTTGATCAAAACCGTATTTATCATAAACGGTACTTTTATCGTAAAATGTTTTTTTCAGCCTGGAGGGAACTCCACTAACAATCCCTTTATGTTGAGCCCTCTTTGGCAATGAGTAGCGACACTCTTCAAAGGGAAGGCACACTTTATCGACAACAAGAGAGTTAAGAGAGGTTGCCAAACCTGCTATTGCATCTGATTCATGGGTGATTGTAGCGATTCTTACGACTTTAGCAGCCCATACGGGAGCGACAGAGACAAACCCTCCTTTGCTGAAAAGCAAATCAGGCTTCTCTTTTCTTAATATTTTCAAAGCCTGAAAAAAACCGACAACAACTAAAAAAAGGTCAATTGGCGTCCTTAAGGAGAAATAACGGCGAAGTTTACCGCTGTTAATACCAATGTGTCTAATCCCGTTTTCTTTTATCCATTGAATCTCTTTCTTGTTTTTGCTTCCAAGCCAAAATCGGGAGTAATTTATATTATTCTCAGTACAATAAGAATTTAAAGCACCGTCAATGGCAAATACCGGAAAGATATGCCCGCCGCTGCCTCCGCCGGTAAAACAAATTTTCAATTGCTCCATGTGTGTACTTTACAGGAATGCAATATACAGATGCAATCATTATTGGTATACTTGTACCTGTTATTCTAACATCTATGAGGTTCTTATGGCTAAGCGTTTTTTGCCAAAATTATTTAAAACTAAAAATGAGCGTGATATCAAGCGTTTATCTCCCTATGTCGAAAAAGTAAACAGCTTCTCTTGCTGGGCTCAGAGCTTAAAAGAGGAGGACTTTCCTTTAATAACTGCCTCTTTTAAAAAAAGATTGAGCGAAACTGAGAGTCTCGATTCAATTTTACCCGAGGCTTTTGCATTAGTTCGAGAAGCGGCTTTTCGTGTATTAGGCGAACGCCACTACGATGAACAAATTATGGGTTCGGTCGTTCTTCATCAGGGAACTATCTTGGAGATGAAAACCGGTGAAGGAAAAACTCTCAGCTGTGTTCCGGCTGCCTATCTGAATGCTTTGGAGGGTAAAGGGGTTCATATTGTCACTGTTAACGATTACTTGGCCCAACGGGATGCAAACTGGATGGGTCCTATTTACCGCTATTTGGGTCTCAGTGTAGGTTTTATTGTCTCTGATATGGAAACAAATGCCCGTCGTGATGCTTACAACTGTGATGTCACCTACGGAACAAACAACGAATTCGGCTTTGATTATTTAAGGGACAACATGAAATGGGATTGGCTTGATAAAATCCAGGTTGATCGGAATTTCTGTATTATAGACGAGATTGACTCCATTTTAATCGATGAAGCCAGAACTCCATTAATCATAAGCGGTCAAGCCGAAGATGATACGCAAAAAATAAGATCGGCCGACTCGATTGTTAAATTTCTCAAAGAGGTCCAAAAAGAGGAACAAACCGATGAGTATGTGGAAGAGGGAGAAGGCGACTACCAAATCGATGAGAAACAAAAAAAAGTTACTTTTTCTAATCAGGGTTTAATTACCATTGAGAGTCTCCTCCAAAAAAATAGAATAATCACAGGCTCTCTCTACGATGGTGAAAACTTTGAGTATGTCCATTATATGACCCAAGCCGTAAAAGCCCATAAGCTCTTTTTTCGCGATGTCGATTATGTTGTTGCCGAAAACAAAGTTGAAATTGTCGATGAATTTACAGGTAGAATTCTTCACGGAAGACGTTACAGCGACGGACTGCACCAAGCCATTGAGGCTAAAGAGAACATCAAAGTAGAGTTGCAAAATAAAACATTGGCAACAATTACTTTCCAGAACTTTTTTAGGATGTATAAAAAGATTTCTGGAATGACAGGAACAGCCGATACCGAGGCTGGTGAATTTCAAAAAATTTACAATCTTGATGTTGTGGTTGTACCGACGCACTTACCGGTAGTCCGTAATGACCATCAGGATTTGATCTATTTGAATGAGCAATTTAAAAACAAGGCCATTTGTGATGAAATTGAGCGGGTTCACAAAAAAGGACAACCTATCCTTTTGGGAACCGTTTCAATTGAAAAAAGTGAGCAACTTTCGTCACTTTTACGGCAAAGGGCAATTAAACATGAAGTTCTGAATGCAAAAAACCACCACAGAGAAGCTCTGATTATAGAAAATGCCGGCTCTAAAGGAGCCGTAACTATTGCCACCAACATGGCCGGCAGAGGGACAGATATTAAACTGGGTGGCTCATTAGATGCTATGGCAAGAACTGTTTGTGGCAGCGATGCTACAACGCAAGAGTTAGAACAAGCCAAAAAAAAGGTTTATGAGAAGTGGCAAAAATCTTATCAGGAGGTAAAAAGCCTCGGTGGTCTTTATATCCTAGGTACTGAACGCCATGAGTCAAGGCGGATAGATAACCAGCTCAGAGGACGAAGCGGTCGCCAGGGAGACCCCGGGGAGAGCCGTTTCTTTCTCTCTTTAGACGATACTTTAATGCGTCTGTTTGCAAAAGATTCTTTAAAGTCAATGTTGGATCGAATCGGTATGGGTTCAGATCCGATTGAACACTCACTAGTCTCAAAAGCTATTGAAAAGGCTCAAATGAGAGTTGAGCAACAGAACTTTGAGATAAGAAAACACCTTTTAGAGTATGATGATGTCCTTAACGAACAGAGAAATTACCTCTATTTACAGCGAGATTCAATTTTAAAAGCAGACAATTTAATAGAACGGGCGTTAGAGGCAATTTCCGATATAGTCGAATCAATTGTTCAAAAGCTTGATTATGAGAGTAATAAGAGTAAAGTTATAGTCAATCAGATAGCAGAATTAACCACCGAAGAGTTCCACTACCCGGTAACTTTTTCTCCAAGGGATGTTGAGAATAAAACAAAAGAGGAGTTGGAAGACCTTATTTACAACTACCTCAAAAGTGACATAAAAAAGAAGACAGACCAAATCGGTAATCAGGTATTTAATGAGTTTCTCCGCTTTCAGTATATTAGGCAAATTGATATAAGGTGGCAGGAACATTTAGAGCAGCTTGAAGCTCTCCGAGAAGCAGTCTATTTACGGACATACGCCCAAAAGAATCCTCTCTTAGAGTATAAACTGGAAGGCTTTGAGATCTTTGATTCAATGATTGATCAAATCCGCTCTTATGTTGCCACTCTTTTAGTAAGGGTTCAAATCGACAGTAAAGAATCGGCAGGAGCAAGGCAAAAAACCAGAAACATTGTTGAGAGTCACTTTGACAGCAATCAGTTTAGCAGAGGAGCTACCCATGCCGCTCAGACTTTACCCGGTCAAAGTTCTATGCAGATAGTCAGAAACCAGCCAAAAGTCGGCAGAAACGAACTATGCCCCTGCGGAAGCGGCAAGAAATACAAACATTGTCACGGTCAATAAACTAGAAGAAATTAGCTGGATTAAGTGCCACTCCCTCTTGTTCAATACTAAAGTAGAGTGCCCTTTTTCCTATATTCCCACTTTGCCCCATTATCCCAATCTGCTGGCCCTTTTTAATTTCGTCACCGATTTTAACATCGATTCTGTCAAGATGGGCATATGTAGTTTTATAGCCGTAATCGTGTTTTAAAACAACGTAATTCCCGCTGCCCTTTACATCATTGCCAATCTCTTCCACATTTCCTGACCCCGAGGCAAAAATCGGACTTTGAGAGGCTCCCTCAATCCAAATACCCTTCAGAGTGACAACATTTTCAGATTGTCCGTATACGACAGTTTGTCCATACAAGCCGGTAATACGTCCCTCGGCTGGTTTAACAAAGCGGTCAAAAGAGGCAAAAGAACCGTCATCTTCTACTTGGGCGCTGGGAATAAATATTTTTTGTCCCGGATAAATAACCTCACTGGAGAGGGCATTAATTTGTTGAAGATTCTTCCACCCTAAATTGGGATTGAACCTATTTGAGATTGTCGAAAGGGAATCTCCGACCACGACAGTGTAAAGCTGTCCATTTTGCTTGGGTATTTTTAAAACACTCCCCTCTTTAACAGACGAGATATTTTTTATGGCATTAACACTTAGAAGAGTCTCTCTGGTAATTGCATAGAGTTCGCTGATACTTTCCAATGTCTGGTCTTTGGAGACGGTATGTTCAATGTACCAATTAGAACCAAATTCGAGCTCACTGACTTCTCTTCTTGGTTGGGGAGTCTCTATGACAGTGATGGCCTCTTTTGCATCAATTTTTGGATCACCAACTTCGCT
>JBAYOE010000014.1:0-17457 GCA_041678405.1 Sphaerochaetaceae bacterium
CGTCCTTTTAAAAAGGGGTCTTTCGGCAACCATTGAAGAGTGGCTGATGGCAGCCGAATATTTGATGGCCAACGGAACTGAAAAAGTAATTTTGTGTGAGCGGGGAATCAGAACTTACGAAAGGGCAACAAGAAACACTTTGGACATCAGCGCTATTCCTGTTATCCAAAAGCTGACTCATCTGCCGATAATTGGGGATCCCAGCCATGCAACCGGCTTAAGGGAGATGGTTATTCCGATGTCGCTCTCTCTGGTTGCGGCAGGAGCCAGCGGGGTTGTAGTGGAGGTTCATAACGACCCTGATAAAGCCCTCTCAGACGGTCCTCAGTCGCTTTACCCACAGCAGTTTGATAAATTGATGAGCGATATCCAAGCTTTGGCTCCCGTTATAGGCAAGTCGGTCGAAAGGATTCCTAAAGAACGAGGCCTTGTGGAAATTTGGACCGATAAAGAGAGTCTCATGCCTATAGCATCGACAATGAAAATAGCATTTCAGGGGGAGAAAGGAGCCTACAGTGAGCAGGCTATCTCTTTAATATTCGACCAACAGGCCGATACCCTTCCCTGCATAAGCTTTCAGGATGCTTTTGAGGCTGTCCAAAAAGGGGAAGCCCGCTATGGGGTTTTGCCGGTTGAGAATACTTTGGGGGGAACCATAAACGAGACACTGGATCTTCTTAACAGTTATCCCGATTTAACTGTTGTCGGGGAGAAACAGATAAGGATTGTCCACAATCTCATAGCGAACCACGACTCATCAATCGAGCAGATAAAAGAGGTTTACAGCCATCCACAGGGATTATCTCAATGTCAGGAATTTTTAACCACCGAACTTAAGAATGCCAGAGCAATCCCATTTTTCGATACGGCAGGAGCAGTCGGGCATATAGCCAGACTAAACGATCCAACCGTTGCTGCCATAGCAAGTACAAAAGCTGCCAAAGTTCACAATATGAAAATATTGAGAGAGGCAATTGAGACCAACAGCAGTAATTTTACCCGGTTTTATGTGATCTGCAGGGAAGAAAATGCCTCTGTATTTAGATCGGCGGCTCCTATAAACAGGGTTGCGATGGTATTTTCAGTCAAAGACCGGCCTGGTTCTCTCTTTGAAGTTCTTCAGATTTTGTCAAAATATGGGATGAATATGAAAAAGCTGGAATCACGCCCGATAGCAGGAAAACCTTGGGAGTACTCATTCTTTGTTGAAGCCGAGATGGTTGAAGATGAGAAATATGAGAATGCGATTGACGATCTTTCCAAAGTTTGTGCCACTTTTAGGGTATTGGGGACATTTTCAGGTGACCGAAGATAATAAAGTTACAGAGTTACTCTTTATCCCTGCCTGCCTTATAATGGGAATTCTTTCGTCACAAAAAGAGCTTGATGAGACCCTCATAAAAACTTTGACCGATAACTTTGGCCCCTTTGACGTTTTAGCCGACCCCGTTATCTTTGATTTCACCGACTACTACGAAAAAGAGATGGGCTTTCCCATTTGGAGAATGTTCTTGGTTTTTGAGAACCTTGTTCCTCCTGAAAATCTTGCCAAATACAAGCTTTTAACAATTGAAATAGAAGAGCGTTTTAAAGTTGATTCCAAACGAAAGGTTAATCTTGACCCCGGACTTTTAACAACTGCCAACATAATTTTAGCAACCACAAAGAACAGGAGCCATAGGATTCCACTGGAAAAAGGAATTTATGGGGAACTGACCCTTTTATATACAAAGGGGTGCTATCAAGAGTTTGAATGGACTTATCCCGATTATAAGAGTGCAAAATTCAAAGCTCTTTTTGAAAAACTCCGCTCAAAATACCTCAAGCAATTAAAAGAAAAAAACCTCATCTGAGTAAAGCAAAAGAGCCCTTTTAAGAGATTCTTAGGTGTGGTACTTAAAAAATACTTTTTATTGATGCTCTCAATTTTTTTCTTAATCGGCTGCAGCGACAATTTTGTCGTTGAAGTGGAAATAGGAGAAGCCCATCCGTGGGAAAGAGAATCGGCAAGGGCGTTTTGGTATACTTTGGTTTATCAAAACAAAGACTCTCTGAGAGTCACAACCCTCCCTATAGGGAGTCGTAAAGCTCTTGTAGAGGTTCCGAAAACCGGTGCAATTGTCTTTGTTGCCTATCCTTTGGGCGAGGGTTTGCCTTTAGGGGCCGCTTTGGAAGCAACGGGTCTAAATAAAAAGCTGAAATTGGACAGTGAGTTGGGCTCTTTGGGGGAAACTCTCCTTTATGTTGCTAAAACGTGGCCGAAGTGTGTCCAAAGCATAAACTGGGAAAAGATCTGTAAAGAGGTTCTTTGTGTCGATGACAAAGGCCTTGCGATTCAGTGGAATCGCCTTGCCAATGACCTTGTAAATGGAAAGCTGAGTTCTCTTTCATTTCAGAAAGGGGTAACAAGAGATCTTGTTTTAGAAGATATTCCCAGCGGTAAGTGGGTCTGTGAGATTAAAGGATTTGGCTCTTTTGTAGTTTACAAAGATGAGGCGGTTGTTTTAAAAGAGTTGCCTGTCGGTCTTTTAAGGTTTTTAAATCTCCAGAGGAAATTGGTCTTAAAAATATTTATAAGCGAAGATGAAAACGAGGACCCATACTACTATATAGGTCCCTGTGATTCTCTGTTGACAATTGCAGATTCAGATTATTATGAGCTGTTAAACTAATCTCTTACAACTATGTTTACCAGTTTATCGACTACGACAATACTTCTTATAATCTCTTTATTTTCCAATCTCTCTTTTATCCTTTCATTATCGAGAGCCAGTTTTAAAAGAGTCTCTTTGGAAAGTCCCTTTTCAATGGTCATCTTTGCCCTTACTTTACCGTTAATTTGGACTACAAGTTCTATTTCATCATCAACAGTCAGCTCCTCTTTGTAAGAAGGCCATTTCTGATTAACGACCGAGGGGCTGTTTCCTGCTTTCTCCCATAACTGTTCAGCCAAGTGAGGAACATAGGGAGAAACGATTAATATAAAGGGTTCCCAAACACAGCGATGAAGCTCTTCAACTTTGTAAAGCTCATTTACCATTATCATCATCTGCGCAATGGCTGTATTGAAATCAAGGCTCCCGGTATCATGGGTGACTTTTTTTATTGTTTTATGGAGAGTTTTCTTTAGTTCAATAGGAGCCTCTGTATCGACGATTTTTCGATCACTGAGGCGCCATAAGCGCTCTAGAAATCGATATACCCCTCCAATTCCGGCAGTAGACCACGGTTTTGAGACCTCTAAAGGCCCCATAAACATCTCGTAAGTCCGCATGGCATCGGCACCGTAAAGGGCAATAATCTCATCGGGGTTTATAACATTTTTAAGACTCTTGGACATCTTTGCCACAACCCTTTCGAGTTTTTGGCCGGTAGCTCTCTCAACATAAACTTCATTGTCAAGTTCGGTAACCTCATCGGTTGCAACCAAACTCTTATCGGGTCGTTGGAAAGCAAAGCTGGTTATCATCCCCTGGTTAACAAGGCGACTGAAAGGCTCAACGGTATCGACAATGTTCAGATCGTAAAGAACTTTATGCCAAAAACGGGCATACAGAAGGTGCAACACCGCATGCTCGGCACCCCCGACGTACAAATCGACAGGCATCCAATAATCGATAGCCTCTTTTGAGGCAAGTTGTTTGTCGTTGTGAGGATCTAGGTATCTGAGGTAGTACCAACACGATCCAGCCCATTGGGGCATTGTGTTGGTCTCTCTTTTTGCCGGTCCATTACAGGTCGGGCAGATAGTATTAACCCAATCGGTTATTGTTGCCAGCGGACTCTCTCCGGTTCCCGAAGGAGCGTAACTTTCAACTTCCGGCAGCATGAGAGGAAGATCTTTTTCATCAAGGGCAACTATGCCGCAGGTGGGACAATGCACCAAAGGGATAGGTTCTCCCCAGTAGCGCTGCCTGCTGAAAAGCCAGTCGCGTAATTTAAAGTTTGTTTTTCTGCACCCTTTATTGTTTGCCTCAAGCCAATCGTCCATTTTATTAATCGCATCTTCTTTGTTCAGACCATCAAGAAATTGGCTGTTTACATGAAGCCCATCACCGACCCATGCTTCCTGTTGGACATCAACGTCTCCTTTGAGGACTTCAACTATAGGGAGGTTAAACTTTTTAGCAAACTCCCAGTCTCTGGTATCATGAGCCGGAACAGCCATAATTGCTCCGGTTCCGTAGTTGATTAAGACATAGTCGGCTATCCAGATTTGTAGTCTCTGATTATTTACCGGATTGATTGCATAAGAACCGCTGAAGACTCCGGTTTTGTCTTTTGCCAAATCGGTTCGTTCTAAATCGGATTTGTGGGAAGCTGCTTCTATATAGTTTTGTACCGACTCTCTGTATTCTTCTGTTATTAAAGAGGGAATGAGGGGGTGTTCCGGAGAGACAACCATGTAAGTGGCCCCAAAAAGGGTGTCGCTGCGAGTCGTGTAGACCTCTAAAATATTACCACTGTTTTCAATAGGAAATTTTACGAGGGCTCCCTCGCTTTTTCCTATCCAGTTAGTCTGCATCGCTTTTATCGATTCAGACCAGTTTAGATTCTCTAAATCATCGAGGAGCCTTTGGGCATACTCGGTAATTTTTAAGAGCCACTGCCTTATATTCTTTCGGGTTACCAAAGAGCCGCACCGCTCACATTTACCCTCTTTGACCTCTTCGTTAGAGAGACCTGTAAGGCAGTCCGGACACCAGTTAATAGGCATCTCGGCTTCATAAGCCAAATTCTTTTTATATAATTGTAAAAAAATCCACTGAGTCCATCTGTAGTACTCGGGGGTGTGGGTTGCAACCTCTCTGTTCCAGTCGTAACTGAAGCCCAATCTTTTTATTTGGCGTCTAAAGTTTTCTATGTTTTTTTCGGTTGTTGTTCTCGGATGGGTACCGGTTTTTATTGCATAGTTTTCAGCCGGCAGTCCGAAAGAATCAAATCCCATCGGATGAAGGACATTGTAGCCGTTCATCCTAAGATAGCGACAGTATATATCGGTTGCGGTGTATCCTTCGGGATGTCCTACATGGAGCCCGGAACCGGAAGGGTAAGGGAACATGTCCAAAACATATTTACGCTTCTCTTCTGGAAAAGAGGGATCTTCGCTGACGGCAAAAACCTGATTATCTTCCCAATATTTTTGCCATTTTTTTTCTATTTCATCAAAAGGATATGTGCTCATGGGCGCATGATACCTTTCTGCGCAAAGGGTGTCAATGTAGCTAGTTACCTCAATTATCACTCTCCGGTACACTTAAATGGAGGCGGGCTGTCTCTATTCTTTTACCCTTCATTGAGGCTATGGAAAAACTGCCGAAAGAGAAACTGATAGACTCTCCAGGAGTTGGTATTGTTCCCAAATGTTCCATAAGGAACGCCGCAAGGGTGCAGGAGAGATCGCTTCTCTCAATTTCGAGATCCAATTCATCTTTGATCTCCTGCATTGTCGTGTCCCCTTTTATGAGAAAGATATTTTTTGCTTCCTGATTAATTCTCATTGCATTTTCTATCTCATGTTCGTCATAAATTTCCCCAAACAACTGTTCAACAATATCTTCCATGGTGACAATTCCCGATAATCCTCCGTATTCATCTAAAACGACCGCTATCTGTAGTTGCTCCTGTTGGAACTGTAAAGCCATGTCGTTAAGTTTCCGACTTTGGGGGACAAAAATCGGTTCGCGGATAAAATCAGCAACCGTTTTTTCGCAATGGTTTTCTAAATTGTCCCCTAAAATATCCCTTAAGAGGAGAATCCCCACGATATTCTCAGGGCTCTCTTCATAAACCGGTATTCTGGAGTAGCCCGATTTGAATATCTGAGGGTATGCCTCGGCCAAAGGCATTGTCGAAGGGAGACTGAAAAGTTCGGTTCGGTGAGTCATTATTGATTTAACCGGAGCTTCGCTGAAGTGAAGTACTTTCTGAAACAGACTTGTTTCATACTCATCAACTATTCCCTCTGTCTCGGCGACATCCACAACGTGCATCAAGCTCTCCAAAGAGAGATTTCTTTTCTCTTTTGGGGTAAAGAGATTTGTTATACCTGAACTGATGAATTTGATTACACCAACGGCGGGAAAAAGAAGAACAGAGAAAACTCTAATCGGATAAGCAGCCAAAGAAGCAAAGAAGATATTGTGATTTATTGCCATCTGCTTTGGGGTAATTTCACCGAAAAGGAGTATTAAAAACGTTAAAATACCTGTAGCTATACCGATGGAATTGTTTCCCCAAACATTAATGGCTAAGGCCGTTGTTATGGCAGCAGCCGAAAGATTTGCAATATTGTTACCTATTAAAATAGTTGTCAGCAGCAAATCGGGATTTTTAGCCAGAGAGGCAGCTAGGGCACTCGATTTTTTCCCTTTTGTTTCCAGAGAACGGATTTGCAAAAAAGAGAGTGAGGTAAAAGCTGTTTCACAGGCACTGAAGAAAGCCGACAGAAGCACTAAGACAATAATGCTTCCAATTTGTAATTTCAATTTGAAAATCTCCTTTTCATAGTGGAAACTATACTAAAGCAAAATAGGGATTGCAAGATTTTAAGGTATCTTTGCAAGTATTCTCTTCTCGTATATAATGTAGGCTGATGGCAAAGAAAAAAACCTCAGGCAGTGCAGCTGCATATGATGAGAGCAAAATCCTAACATTAAGTGCTCTTGAGCACATTAGAAAACGTCCCGGCATGTATGTAGGTCGCCTCGGGGACGGATCTCACTACGAAGACGGAATCTACATTCTTTTAAAAGAGGTAATCGATAACAGTATTGATGAGTTTATCATGGGCTACGGCTCAAAAATTAAAATTACCTGTGATGAAAAAAAGGTAACGGTGCGAGACTACGGAAGGGGAATCCCCTTAGGCAAAGTGATTGAGTGTGTCTCCGTAATTAATACCGGCGGTAAATTTAATGATGATGTATTTCAATTCTCAGTCGGCTTAAATGGAGTAGGAACCAAAGCTGTAAATGCCCTCTCTTCCTATTTTAAAGTTACCTCACACCGACAGGGCCGTTTTAATGAGGCTGTATTTGAAAAAGGGGTTCTTGTTGAAGAGAAAAGCGGAAAAACCACCGAAGATGACGGAACGTTTATTGAGTTTGTACCCGATGACGATAAATCAATATTTGGTTCTTACGCTTTTAAAGAGGAGTTTGTCGGAGAGCGACTGTGGAACTATGCCTATCTCAACACAGATCTGACATTGGACTATAACGGAAAACTCTATGTCAGCAAACACGGTCTTTTGGATTTACTTTATAAACATGTCAACTCCGAAGGGTTGTATACTACCATTTATCATAAATCGGCAAAATTGGAATTTGCCTGTACCCATACCCAAAATTACGGGGAGAACTACTTCTCGTATGTAAACGGACAACATACCAGCGACGGGGGAACCCATCTTTGGGCTTTCAAAGAGGGAATCCTTAAGGGTATAAACGAGTATTACCACAAATCGTATACCGCCGTTGATGTAAGAGACGGACTGACTGGGGCTATCTCAATTAAATTACAGGATCCGATTTTTGAGAGCCAAACAAAGAACAAGCTGGGCAATACCGAAGTCAGGACTTGGATAGCCCAAGAGGTCAAAGAAGCCGTTATCGACTTCTTAATGAAAAACCCAAACGATGCAAACAAGCTTTCTGATAAAATCGCTTCAAACGAGAAGCTGCGAAAAGAGCTTGCCGCCGTAAAAGGGGCTGCCAGAGAGGCGGCGAAAAAGGTTTCCCTAAATATCCCCAAGTTAAAAGATTGCAAATACCACCTTAACCAAAATCGGGAGAAGGGGGAGAATTCAATGATTTTCCTCACCGAAGGTGACAGTGCCTCAGGCTCATTAGTCAGTGTCAGAGATGTTTACACTCAGGCAATATTCAGCCTCAGAGGAAAAGTTTTAAATGTCTTTTCAAAAAAAAGAGCCGATATCTACAAAAACGAAGAACTTTACAATTTGATGATAGCCTTGGGCTTAGAAAACGGCATTGATGGGTTGCGTTACGCAAAAGTCATAATTGCAACGGATGCCGATACCGACGGCTACCATATTAGAAATCTGCTGATGACCTATTTTCTCACCTATTTTGAGGATTTAGTACTTTCGGGGCGCCTTTTTATTTTAGAGACCCCCTTATTTAGAGTCAGAAATAAGCAGAAAACTATCTATTGTTTCAATGAAGAAGAGCGTGATGAGGCAGTTAAAACTCTCAAAAACCCTGAGATTACCCGTTTTAAAGGATTGGGGGAGATTAACCCATCTGAGTTTAAACAGTTTATAGGAGAGAATATCCGCTTGATTCCTATCTCAATAGCCTCTTCAAGCCAAATGCACCAAACAATGAAATTTTATATGGGGGATAACACTCCCGAACGGAGACAGTTCATCATGGAGAATCTCGGCTAATGGCACATGCTGAAAAAATATTTAAAGAGAACTTTCTGGAATATGCTTCTTATGTCATTAAAGAGAGGGCAATTGCCGAGATAGCAGATGGGCTTAAGCCAGTTCAAAGGAGAATTCTCCACTCCCTCTTTGAGATGGATGACGGTAAATTTCACAAGGTAGCCAATATTGTAGGCCACTGTATGAAGTACCACCCCCATGGAGATGCTTCAATCGGTGAAGCTCTTGTCAATCTTGCTAATATGGAGTTGTTTATTGATAAGCAGGGAAACTTCGGTAACGAAATAACCGGAGATTCGGCTGCCGCTCCCAGATACATTGAAGCCAGGGCACTCTCTTTTGCTAAAAAAGTTCTCTATAACCCACCGTTGACGACCTATGTTGAAAGCTACGACGGACGCAACAAAGAGCCGCTGGTTTTCCCTGCCAAGTTACCTGTTGTGTTAGTTCAGGGGACAGAGGGAATCGCAGTTGGGATGTCAACAAAAATTCTTCCCCACAACCTCTTTGAAGTAATTGATGCAATTATGGCAGCCTTAGAGGGCAAAAAGTTTGAACTTTATCCCGATTTCTATACAAAAGGGATAATAGATGTCTCTTCTTACGACGACGGAACCGGGAGAGTTTTAGTCAGGGCAAAGTTAAATACGAAAGACCCCAAGAGGATAGTGATTGAGGAACTGCCCTACGGTGTGACTACCGAAAGAATGATCAAATCAATTGAAGATGCCACAAGGAAGGGGAAACTTAAGATCTCCAGTATCAACGATTACACCACCGATGAGGTTAACATTGAGATTACACTGGCAAGAAACACCTATTCGGATGAGGTTGTTGATGCCCTGTACGGTTTTACCGCCTGTGAACAGTCGATAACAGTTAATCCTCTTTTAATCAAAGACGGGATTCCGACTATTTTCACTGTAAGTGAAATCATTAACCACCACGCAAAACAGTTGGTCGAAGTTTTAAAAGGGGAATTGAACCATGAAAAAGGGCTCCTTTTGGAGCGGTTGCATGAACGCACCTTAGAGAGAATCTTTGTTGAAGAGCGGATTTACAAAGTAATAGAGCAAAAAAGAAGTCAACAAGAGATTGAAAAAGCGGTCATTGAAGGGTTTGTCCCGTTTGCCTCAGAGATTGGCAAAGCTGTAACCGGCGAAGATATTGTAAAGCTCTTAAAAATCCCCATCAGAAGGATCAGCCTTTTTGACATTGAGAAAAACAGAGAAGAGATTTTACAAATTAATGAGCGGATAAAAGAGATAGAGTCCCACTTAAAGAACCTTATCCGTTATGCCCTTGATTACCTAAAGAGTCTCAAAGAACTTGCTCCGACAGCTCATACTCTAAGAAAGACAAAGATCGGCTCATTTAAAAGAACCGATGTCAGAGAGGTTGCCAGCAGGGACTTTAGCCTTAAATACGATTCTGAAGCTGGCTATTTAGGTTACGAGCTGAGAAGCGGAACCAATCTGTTTATGGTCTCTCCATTTGATCGGGTGCTGATTATCCAAAAGGAGGGGACTTACTTTGTAACCGATGTTCCTAAAAAACTCTATGTCGGTAAGCAGATGCGCTTTTGTACAATTGCCGAAAAGGAACTTCTGGAAAAAATAGTCTTTACCATTATTTATCAGGAGAGGAATTTAAAATACCTTTTTATAAAAAGGTGCAACATCACCCAGTTTATTCTTAACAGAACATATGAACTTCTCCCAAAAGGAGATTTTAAACTCTACGGTTTTTCAACATTTGAAGATGCCAGGCTGACAATTCTTTTTAAGAAGGGCAAAGGTTATAGAAGCCTAGAGGATAAAACCTACTTTTCACGCTTCCCTGTCAAAGGAGTCAGGGCAAAGGGTGTTCGTCTTACAACCAAAGAGGCCCAGACCATCAGGATAAAAAAAGAGTTTGACAACGCCGATGCGACAAAAGATGATTTGTCCCTTTTTAAAGGAATTGATCCCTTTGACGATGAGGAGTCCTCTGATGAGTAGCTTTGTTACTAAGATTTTATACGAAGATAACCACCTTATTGTGGTGAACAAAGAGGTTGGTTTGTTAGTTCAAAAGGATAAAACAAACGACTCAACCTTAGCCGATGCTGTAAGCAGTTATCTCAAGCAACGCTACGATAAAAAAGGGAATGTCTTTTTAGGAGTCGTACACCGTCTTGATCGTCCTACCAGCGGTTTGGTTATTTTTGCAAAAACAGAAAAAGCACTCAGCAGAATGAATGCCCTGTTTAAGGAAGAGGGGTCGGTGAAAAAAACATATTGGGCTGTTGTCGATCAGATGCCCTCTTCAAACGAGGGTGAGCTCACCCATTATTTACTTAAAAACAGCACAAAAAATAAGTCGTTTGCCACAAAGATTGAAAAGCGGGGAGCTAAGAAGGGGCGTCTCAGTTACAAGGTCATCGCTGCTTCCAGTTCATATTTTCTGTTGGAAATTGATTTAAAGACCGGGCGCCACCACCAGATAAGGGCCCAGTTGGCTGCCTTGGGAATCCATATCAAAGGGGATTTGAAGTATGGGTTTAAACGCTCCAATACCGATGGCGGAATTCATCTGCATGCCCGTAAAGTAGAGTTCATTCACCCTGTCAGAAAAGAGTCTATAACGATAAAAGCACCTCCGCCGGCAGACCCATTGTGGGACTATTTTTATGCCATTGCCAAAGAGGATGATGAGTCTAATCCCTTTTCCCCTTTGGTATAACTGTGTATTCAACAGAAAAGATTGTGTTATCCTAAATGAATAGTAGGTAAATTTATATATATATAAAAAATTATAATAATAATTAAGCATCTGCAAAAATTTTTATTGACAATTGGGAAGAGGTGTCTTAAAGTTTAGTAAAAAGGGGTCATGTTTTTTTAAAATAAATAGGAGGGCTACAGATGTATAAGTTTGAGGATTTTATAGCAGAGCTACAGAGGCGCAATCCCGGCGAGCCTGAATTCATTCAAGCAGCCAGTGAGGTTATCGAATCGATTATCGATGTCGTCAATGACAACCCTGCTTATGTTGCAGGAAAAATTCTTGAAAGAATTACCGAACCGGATCGGACATTCATTTTTAAAGTTGAATGGGAAGATGATAACGGGGATGTTCAGGTAAACCGTGGCTACCGGGTTCAGTTTAATAATGCTATTGGTCCTTACAAAGGGGGGATCAGATTCCACCCCTCAGTAACTCTGGGTTCTTTAAAATTCTTGGCATTTGAGCAGACATTTAAAAACAGCCTTACCACTTTGCCGATGGGCGGAGGTAAGGGGGGATCCGACTTTAACCCCAGAGGAAAATCAAACAATGAAATGCTCAGATTTTGCCGCTCCTATATGACCGAGCTCCAGAAGTACATCGGACCTGAAACCGACATTCCTGCCGGGGACATCGGAGTTGGGGCTAGGGAAGTGGGTTATATGTACGGACAGTACAAACGGTTAAAAGTCGAAAACACAGGAGTCCTAACCGGTAAAGGGCGCAAGTGGGGCGGATCAATTTACCGTCCGGAGGCAACCGGTTTTGGAACAATGTACTTTGCAAACGAGATGACTCAAGCCCACGGTGATACGCTGAAGGGAAAAACCGTAGCTATTTCCGGATTTGGAAACGTTGCTTGGGGCGCTGTTATGAAAGCCAGTGAACTGGGGGCTAAAGTTGTCACCATAAGCGGACCCGACGGATATATCTACGACGCCAACGGTATCAACACTCCGGAGAAATGGGATTACATGGTTCAGTTAAGGTCAAGCAACAACGATGTGGTTGCCCCTTATGCCACAAAGTTCGGAGCAAAATTTATCCCCAACAGAAAACCTTGGGAAGTTGCTGTCGATATGGCTTTCCCTTGCGCAATTCAAAACGAACTCTCTTTGGAAGACGCAAAAGCCCTTGTCGCCAATGGTGTCAAGTATGTAATTGAGACCAGCAACATGGGATGTCAGGCTGATGCCATGAGCTACTTAATCGAACAAAAGATTCCGTTTGGTCCGGGAAAAGCAGCTAATGCAGGCGGAGTTGCAGTATCTGGTTTGGAGATGACTCAAAATGCAATGAAGCTCTCTTGGACAGCCGAAGAGGTCGATGAAAAGCTTCATGAGATTATGAAAAATATCCACAGCGCATGTGTCGCCGAAGGAACCTCAAAAGATGGCTATATCAACTACGTTAAAGGGGCAAATATTGCCGGTTTTAAAAAGGTTGCCGATGCCATGATTGAGCAGGGTTACTAATAAGTAAGAAATCCATTCCTCCCAGAAAGGATGGTTATGTATCGGGGCTACCCTCTTGTTAAGGGGGTAGCCCTATTTGAACCTTTTAAAATTATTGTTTACAACAGGTCAAAATAGAGATTTTCTGATGATATTAGAGTGCCATAAAAGTTATATGAATACGCTATATATAGTGGTATCAAAACTCTAATACGCTATCTATTGTATTTTTATTCTTGCCCTTAGACTGCTTATATGCTAAGGTAAATAGCGCCTCCTAACGGAGGCTCTAATTATGAACAAAGAAGTGGGAGACTATAAAAGTGGCTACGAGTAAAAATGCACTATCGCCTCTGGGGCGTAAAATATTCTTAGACAGGTACGCTTTAAAGGATGGGAAGAAAGAGAGCTTGAGTGTAGGAGATCTTGTTGTCGCCGTCAGTAATACCCAAACCGGACAGCGTGAAATAGGGCGGGTCACAAAAATAGTTGATGATGAATTAACCGTGGAGCTGGAAGACGGATCAACGGTTGAATCGAGTAGAGAGTATGTCGATAAACCGATTGAGACCAACCCCTCTCAGATGTTAAAAAGGGTGGCAAATGGGATTGCCAAACAGGAGAAAAAAGAGGTTCGCCCAAAATGGGAATCCGAATTTAATTGGCTTTTAGAAGATTGGAAATTTGTCCCCGGGGGGAGGATTCTGACCGGTGCGGGGACAGACCAGAAATTAACCTATTTTAACTGTTACGTTATCCCCTCTCCAAAAGACAGCCGGGGAGGAATTATCACCAGCTTGGGGCAGATGACCGAAATCATGAGCCGAGGAGGCGGAGTCGGTCTTAACCTCTCCTCTCTCAGACCCCGTCACGCCTATGTCAAAGGGGTTAATGGACGCTCCAGCGGTTCTGTCTCTTGGGGAGCTTTGTTCAGTTTTGTAACCGGACTGATTGAACAGGGAGGTTCCCGGAGAGGAGCCTTGATGTTGATTTTAAACGTTTGGCACCCCGATATTTTCGATTTTATAAACAGCAAAAGAGAAATGGACAAAATCGTCAACGCCAACATCAGTGTCGGTATCAGCGATGAATTTATGGAAGCCGTCCGTTCCGATAAACAATGGACGACCTACTTTCCCGACACAAATGACCCCGAATACAACAAACTGTGGGACGGAAACTTAGAGAAATGGAAGAGTTTGGGCAAAAAAGTAATCCCGTATCAGAGCTATTCGGCAAAGGCAATCTGGAATGCGATTATTGAGAGTGCCTGGGCATCCGCGGAACCCGGAGTCTTTTTCATTGACAGATACAACGAGATGTCAAACTCTTACTACTACAACTCGATTCAGTGCACAAATCCCTGCGGAGAACAAGGTCTTCCCCCTTGGGGAGTCTGCAACCTAGGCTCAATAAATCTCTCCCAATTCGTAAAAGATAAAGAGGTTCTTTGGGACGATTTGGGGAGAACGGTTAGAGGCGCAATAAGATTCTTAGATGATGTAATTGACGACACCCCCTATTTCTACGAAGAAAACAAAGAACAGCAGCAATCGGAAAGACGAATCGGTTTAGGCTCAATGGGCTTAGCCGATATGTTAATCAAATTGGAGTTGGCTTACGGAAGCGACGAATCTTTGGAGTTTATCGATAAACTGTACAAATTTATCTGTGTTGAAGCCTACACAGAGAGTGCCTATTTGGCAGAGGAGAAGGGCTCTTTTCCCCTGTTTGATGCCGAAAAGTTCCTTGAAAGCGGATTTATGAAACAGATGCCGCAAGAGTTGCGTTCGTTAATCAGAGAGAAAGGAATCAGAAACGTAACACTCTTAACCCAAGCTCCCACAGGAACAACCGGGACAATGGTTGGAACAAGTACCGGTATCGAACCCTATTACTTCTGGGAGTGGGAAAGGGTAGGCCGGATGGGAAGCAACATTGAACGGGTTGCCGTTTATGATGAGTGGGTAAAAGCCAACCCAGAAAAAGAGAAGCCGGCTTTTTTCGTCTCCGCAATGGATTTAGAGCCACAAGGGCATGTCAGAGTTCAGGCTGCCATCCAAAGATGGGTCGACTCGAGCATCTCTAAAACCGGTAATACCCCGGCTGATTACACTGTGGAACAGACAGGTAAACTGTTTGAACTTTTGTACGATTTAAAGTGTAAAGGGGGAACTACTTACCGTGACGGCTCACGTGACACCCAAGTTTTAATCGCTAAGTCCGTTGAAGCAAAAGAGGAAAAACCGGTACCTTCGCTTCACGATATAAAATCGAGGGTAAGGTCAACGGCTCTTCACGGCATCACTTACCGTAAAGTCACTCCGATTGGGACTGCCTATATAACAATCAACTCCGATATCTCAAACGAAGGGGAAAACCCTTTTGAAGTTTTCATTAACGTGGCAAAAGTGGGAAGCGACGTTTCGGCGGATGCAGAGGGTTTGGGACGCCTTATAAGCCTGATACTAAGAATGCCCAGCCCTTTAAGTCCGAAGCAAAGAACCCAAGCGGTCATTGCTCAGCTTAAAGGAATCGGAAGCGGAAGGCCCATGGGCTTTGGCAAAAACAGAGTCATGAGTCTACCCGATGCCGTTGCCCAAGTTTTGGAAGAGCACTTAGGCATTGAAAACGGAGATGCCCAGTATCCTCCTTTACCCGACGAAGACGACGTAGAGTTAATTGCCAAGCAGTACGAATTAGCCCTTTCTGCCGAGTCAAGCAAGAGCGTCGGTGCCGATATCTGTCCTGTTTGTGGCAACGGAACATTTGTCAACATAGAGGGGTGTCGCAAATGCTTCTCCTGCGGACACAGCGAGTGCTAAATTTAAGCTAACTTTAGCCACTGCTAAAGGTTGCAAACACTCTTTTTTTACGCTATAGTCAAAGAGGTAATTACACCCTGTATTGCACAATACAGGGTTGTATCGTGCATACACAAATAGTTGTGACCCATCTTGGGTTACAGGTAAATACAATATCAACGGAGTGTCAAAATGGGTAACAAGAAAATGGTTACTATCGACGGGAATACTGCGGCTGCCCACGTAGCATATGCTTTCAGTGATGTCGCTGCAATTTATCCTATCACCCCCAGTTCTCCAATGGGTGAGTATGCTGACTCTTGGGCCAGCACTGGAAGAGTTAATTTAGACGGCGAGCGTGTCGATATCATGGAGATGCAGTCAGAAGCTGGTGCCGCAGGAGCGGTTCACGGATCTTTGGCTGCCGGAGCTCTCACAACAACGTTTACTGCAAGTCAGGGACTTTTACTGATGATTCCCAATATGCATAAAATTGCCGGAGAGATGATTCCCACAGTGTTTCACGTATCGGCTCGTTCTTTGGCAGCACAGTCTCTTTCAATATTCGGAGACCACTCAGACGTAATGAGTTGCCGAAACACCGGTTTTGCGATGACTGCCGCTTCAAGTATCCAAGAGACAATGGATTTGGCTTTGGTTGCCCATTTGGCAACCCTTAAATCACAAGTTCCTTTTCTCGCTTTCTTCGACGGATTCAGAACCTCACACGAGATTCAGAAAGTGGAAGAGATCACATACGAAGAGATGAAGGGTCTTGTAGAGCCCGAGTATGTCGAACGATTCCGCTCCAGAGCACAAAGGCCCGAAAAGCCGATGCTTAAAGTGGCTGCTCAAAACGAAGACGTCTATTTCCAAGGCAGAGAAACCGTTAATAAATACTACGATGCAACTCCCGCAATCGTTCAGCAATACATGGATAAAGTTGCAAAGCTGACAGGCAGACAATACCACCTCTTTGATTACGTGGGAGCTCCCGATGCCGACAGAGTCGTAATCGCAATGGGAAGTGCCCTTGATACATTTGAGTGGGTTGCCGATTATTTAAACAAGAATGGGGAGAAAGTCGGAGTCCTTAAAGTTAGACTATACAGACCATTCAGTGCAAAAGATTTTGTGGCTGCAATTCCTCAATCGGTAAAAAAGATTGCCGTTTTAGACAGAACAAAAGAACCGGGGTCTCTCGGTGAGCCTCTGTATCTCGATGTTGTTACCGCTTTATCTCAGATGGGAAGAAACAATGTATCTGTTATAGGGGGACGTTACGGTCTCTCAAGTAAAGATTTCACCCCGACACATGCCAAGGCTGTCTTTGATCATTTAAACGAAGGCAACTGGCACAACTTCACAGTCGGTATTGTTGACGACGTCACAAATTTAAGTATCCCATTAAAAGAGAATCTTGACGTTTCAGCCAAAGATGTTGTCTCTTGCATGTTCTGGGGCTTAGGTTCTGACGGAACCGTCGGTGCAAACAAAGATTCGATTAAAATTATCGGTGAAAATACCGATATGAACGCTCAAGCCTATTTCTCATACGATTCTAAAAAATCGGGGGGGATTACAATCAGTCATCTCCGCTTTGGTAAGAGCTCGGTTAATATGCCTTGGCTGATAGATAACGCAGATTTTGTTGCCTGTCATAACCCCGCTTACATCGGTCGTTACGATATGCTGGGCCCTCTTAAGAAGGGGGGAGTCTTTCTTCTTAACAGCCAAATTCCAAGTGATGAGGTTTTTGAGCACCTCACGAAAAATGAGCAGCAGCAGATTATCGACAAGAAAATACGTTTTTACAACATTGACGCTCTGAAGATTGCCGAAGAGGTTGGTTTGGGAACCAGAATCAACACGGTCATGCAGGCTGCTTTCTTTAAAATTTCCGGAATTTTCCCGGAAGTAGAGGCCATTGATCTGATTAAAAAAGCAATCAAAGATACCTTTGGAACAAAAGGTGAAGATATTGTTAAAATGAACTGGGCTGCCGTTGACGGAGCCA